>JAQICG010000108.1 GCA_027858635.1 Gammaproteobacteria bacterium
CCCTCACCCGCCACGGGCAAACCAAGGCGGCGGGCGAGCGCCACGAAAAAGATGATCGCTTCTCCCTCGATGACCGCAGCCGCTTTGTGCTGGGCTGGAGCAACCAGGAAAAAATCGCCGCGCTGGAAAACCGGGCGCGGCAACAGGAACGCGACATGGCCGTACTGGGCCAACGCATCAGCGCCCTGCAAGACCGGGAAAAGCGCATCAAGGAAACCCTGAACGCCATCACCAAGCTGGAGGAATACCACGACTTTCAGGAACTGGACTGGCAACCGCTGGCGCGGCGCATCGCCGCCCTGCAGGAGGAACAGCAGCAACTGGAATCCGCCTCCGATCTGCTGCAAACCCTGACCCAGCAACTAAAGGCGCTTGAACAGAAACAGCAGGAGCTGCTCGCGCAACTGGATCAGGCCAAAACCGACCGCGCCAGAACCGAACAAAAAATCGAAGACGCGCAACAACTGCATGACGATACCCGCGCGCAAACCCTGGGCGCAGAGGCCGAACACCAGCGCAGCTATTTCGAGCGACTGGACGAACTCAAACCGCAGGCGCTGGGCGAGCACACACTGACGGTGGAGTCCTGCGACAACCGCCAGCAGGACATGCGTAAATGGTTGCAGGAAAAAATCGATGCCGAGGATAAAAAAATCGCCCGCCTGCAGGAAAAAATCGTCAGGGCCATGAGCGACTACGGCAACAGCTACCCGCTGGAAACCCAGGAAGTGGATGCTGCGGTGGAAGCGGCGGATGACTACCGCCAGATGCTGGCGGCGCTGACGGCCGACGACCTGCCCCGCTTCGAGGCCCGCTTCAAAGAACTGCTCAACGAGAACACCATCCGCGAAGTGGCCAACTTCCAGTCGCAACTGTACCGCGAGCGCGAATCTATCAAGGAGCGCATCGACCACATCAACCAGTCCCTGACCCGGATCGACTACAACCCCAGCCGCTATATCCGGCTGGAGGCCCAGCCCACGGCAGACGCCGACATCCGCAATTTTCAGACCGAACTGCGCACCTGCACCGAAGGCGCGCTTACCGGCTCGGACGACGAGCAGTATTCCGAAACCAAGTTTTTGCAGGTCAAGCACATCATCGAACGCTTTCGCGGCCGCGAGGGCCTGACCGACCAGGACCGGCGCTGGACCGCCAAGGTCAGCGATGTGCGCAACTGGTTCAGCTTCGCCGCCTCGGAACGCTGGCGCGAGGACCACAGCGAACACGAACACTATTCCGACTCCGGCGGCAAATCCGGCGGCCAGAAGGAAAAACTAGCCTACACCATTCTGGCCGCCAGCCTGGCCTACCAGTTTGGTCTGGAATGGGGCGCGGTGCGCTCGCGTTCGTTCCGCTTTGCGGTGATCGACGAGGCCTTCGGCCGTGGCTCCGATGAATCCGCCACCTACGGCCTGTCACTGTTCCAACAGCTCAACCTGCAACTGCTGATCGTGACGCCGCTACAAAAGATCCATATTATCGAACCCTTCGTCGCCAGCGTGGGGTTTGTGCACAACGAAGACGGCCGCGCCTCCAAACTGAGCAACCTGAGCATCGAGGCCTACCGCGAGGAAAAGGCCCGGCTGCAAGAACAAACTCAGACATGAATCCCGGACAACAGCCGCACTGGAGCGATAAAAAATCCCTGCTGCGGCAGTTGCAGAAGTTGTGGGATAAGGGGCGATTATTGCAGGTGCAGTGTCAGGCCGACGATCTGTTTCCGCTGCGCCTCAACTTCAAATTCCCCGGCAGCCGGGATCTGAGCGACCAGTTTAACGCCGTGCGTGACTGGATCAGCGCCATACAAAAACTACACGGCTTTCGCCTGGTGTATAAAAGTGTGCGCCATCGCATCATCGGCGAAAACCGCCTGCCGGTGGAGGCCTGGGTGGACGACCTCGACACCACCATCGCCCTGCTCAACAAACAACGGGAGGCCGCGGCCTTTGCGCAGCTCATAGACCAGACCCAACAACGCCTCCCCCCTTTAATCCCCTGGCTCAACCAATACCCGCTCAAGGCCCTGGCCCTGGCGGACGACTGGCCCAAATTGCTGGATTTTGTCTGCTGGCGGCAGCAACACGCCGATCCCGGCATGTACCTGCGTCAGGTCAGCCTCCCCGGCATCGACAGTAAGTTGATCGAACGCCACCGCGGCGTCTTAAGCCAGCTGCTGGATCGGGTGTTGTCTGCGGATCAGATTCAGTCGGACATGAGCGGCATAAAACACTTCGAAGCGCGCTATGGGTTTCGTCGCAAACCGGAACGGATCCGCTTGCGCCTGCTGCACCCGCAGCTAGCACCGCCATTGGCCCTGTTGTCCGGCGCCGATCACGACATCAGCATCACCGCCAACGATTTCAAAACCCTGGATCAACACCCCGGCTTTATCGAACAGATCAAACGGGTGTTCATCACCGAAAACGAAATCAATTTCCTGGCCTTTCCGCCACAGCGCAACAGTCTGGTCATCTTCGGCGCCGGTTACGGCTTCGAGGCCCTCGCGCAGGCGGCGTGGCTGGCGTCGGTCGATATCTTCTACTGGGGCGATATCGACACCCACGGCTTCGCCATCCTCGATCAACTGCGCGCCAGGTTTCCCCACGTGCAAAGCTTGTTGATGGATGAGCGCACACTGATGGCCCACCGCGAATTTTGGGGCATGGAAAAAACCCCCGAATGCAGAGTGCTACCGCGCTTAACAACGGATGAACAGACCCTGTATCAGGCGCTGATCAACAATCACCATCAATCCCACTTACGCCTGGAACAGGAAAGGATTCAGTTTGATGACGTGCTGGCCGCACTGGCTGCAATTTATGGCAAGGGCGGTTTGGTTCAGTAGTGATGGATGAGGAACAGCTGGCACATGTCGTGCGATATGTATCGATGACCCCGGTTCGTGCTGGGTTGGCTAAGTGAACAGAAGAGTGGCACTGGTCAAGTGTCGCCAGTCACCTGTCGGGGCAGGACAATGAGTTGGTCAATGGGTGAAGGGTGGGAATTAAGTGTATTGTCCGGTGCCGTCGTTTGTTACAACTTGACCTCTTGTGTAGCAATATGCCACAATTTAAACACATACACACACCAAGGTACATTAACCATGGCTACTAGCAGCGTAAGATTAGACCAAGAACTTGTTGAAAAAGCTACCATTATGGCCAAAGCATACAATCGCACACCACCAAAACAAATTGAGCACTGGGCAAAAATTGGTGAAATGATGGAAGATAATCCCGACTTACCATATGAGTTTGTAAAACAAGTCATAATTGCCCAAGCTGAAAAAGAAGCTGGTAAGTTGGAGCACTACGATTTTGGCTAAAGTAGAGCATATATTACAAACGCCAAATTTTAAAAAAGCAGTGAAAAAGTTAAAGCCTAACCAGAAGAAAGATTTAGATAATGCCGTAAAAGAATTGCTCGAAAACCCTTTTATAGGTGAACAAAAAAAAGGAGACTTGGCTTTTTTACGGATTCATAAATTCCAAATGACCAAGCAACTAACCCTGCTTGGATATAGCTATAATGAAGTAATTCTTACTCTTGAGTTAATGGCTTTAGGTTACCACGAGAATTTCTACCGAGATATTAAGCGCACTACTTAGTGGCTTATGAGTGACCCCTTTAACTTCTTCTGACCTTTAACTTCTTTAACTTTACACGTCGTATGCATTACCTCGTAGAATCCCAGCAACAAAAAAACCCAGATCTCTCACATGCGTTCGAGATGACAAAGTATTTTTTTCAAAAAATACATTCACCCAATAAAAAAGCAGCCCGAAGGCTGCTTTTTTATCAAACCAGAAAATGTTTCTGTTAGTTGTTCTGAATAACAATATTCGGGAACTTGGCAGAAAAATCTTTGGCTTTCAGTGACAGCTTCGCTGCGGTGCGGCGAGCGATTTCACGATAGATCAGGCTGGCCGGGCTATCGGGATCTCTGGCTACACGCGGGTTGCCGCTGTCGGCATCTACACGAATGCTCATCTCCAGTGGTAAAGAACCCAGGAAGTCAACATTGTGCTGTTCACACATTTTCTCGCCGCCGCCCTGGCCGAAGATATGCTCGGCGTTGCCGCATTTTGAACAGATGTGAATGCTCATGTTCTCGACGATGCCCAGTACCGGCACTTCGACTTTTTCGAACATCTTCAGACCTTTGCGGGCATCCAGCAAGGCGATGTCCTGAGGGGTGGTGACGATTACCGAACCACTGACAGGGACTTTTTGTGCCAGGGTCAGTTGGATGTCGCCGGTACCGGGTGGCAGGTCGATAACCAGGTAATCGAGGTTTTTCCACTTGGTATCACGCAGCAGCTGTTCCAGCGCCTGGGTGACCATCGGGCCGCGCCAGATCATGGGGGTTTCTTCGTCGATCATGAAACCGATCGACATGGCCTGAATGCCGTGGCCGCCCATGGGCTCCAGCGATTTGCCATCGCTGGATTCCGGCTTGCCGGAAATGCCTAACATACGAGGAATACTGGGGCCGTAGATGTCGGCGTCCAGAATGCCGACTTTGGCGCCTTCCGCCTGTAGTGCCAGTGCCAGATTCACCGCAGTGGTGGATTTACCCACGCCGCCTTTGCCGGATGCGACGGCGATGACGTTCTTGATGCCTTCGAGCGGATTCATGCCGCCCTGGACGGTGTGGCTGACAATTTCTGAACGGACTTCGATTTCCGCTGAAGCAACACCTTCAACGGCTTCTATTATTTTCTTCAATTCACTGGCCAGCTTTTCGATATAACCGAAAGCAGGAAAACCCAGTACGATTTTTACATTGACGGCATCGCCCTCAATCTTGATATCTTTTACAGCACCGGCACTCACCAGATCTCTTTCAAGATAGGGGTCGATATATTGTTTAATCGCCGATTCGATTTGTTCCTGTGTCACACTCATGCGTGTAATCTCCGCAACATTAGATTTAGCCACTAAAATAGTGGACTATTAGAAAGGAAGTGCATTCTACACCACTGAATCATCTTTTTAACCCCACATTTTTGTCAGTTATCCTCTTTTCGCGTGATCAAACCCCGCAGACATGCTAAGTTATGCGCCCTTTGTGGCGTAGCGAAAAGACCAAAACTAACATGACCGATAAACGTAACATTCTGGTAACCAGTGCCCTGCCCTATGCCAATGGCCCGATTCATCTGGGCCACCTGGTGGAATAAATCCAGACCGATATCTGGGCACGCTTCCAGCGCCTGCATGGGCAGAGCTGTTACTACGTCTGCGCCGATGATGCCCACGGCACACCGATTATGCTGCGCGCCCGTCAGGACGGCATCAGCCCCGAGGAGCTCATTGACGCCACCCGCAAAGAGCATGAAGCCGATTTCGCCGATTTCCTGATCAACTTCGACAACTATTACACTACTCATTCGGATGAGAACCGCGAAATCTCCAGCAGCATTTATCTGAAGTTACGCGATAACGGCTACATCCGCACCGAGACCATCAAGCAGGCTTATGACCCGGAAGCTGGAATGTTTCTGCCCGACCGTTTCATCAGAGGCACCTGCCCAAAATGCGGCGCGGATGACCAGTACGGTGACAACTGCGAAGCCTGTGGCGCGACCTATGCGCCCACCGAGCTACTCAATCCGGTTTCTGCGGTGAGCGGGGCGATCCCCATCGAAAAGGATTCGGAACAGTATTTCTTCAAGCTGAGTAAATTTGCCGACATGCTCGAAAAATGGCTGCATGGCGGCCACGTGCAATCCGAGATCGCCAACAAGCTGAATGAATGGCTAGAAGAGGGCCTGCAGGACTGGGACATTTCGCGCAACGCCCCTTACTGGGGGTTTGAAATTCCCGATGCGCCGGGCAAATATTTTTACGTGTGGATGGACGCGCCCATGGGTTACATGGCCAGTTTCAAAAATCTGTGCGACCGAACGGGGCTCTCCTTTGACGACTACTGGGGCGAAAACAGCCAGTACGAGCTGTACCATTTCATCGGCAAAGACATCGCCCGCTTCCATACTCTATTCTGGCCGGCGGTGCTGGAAGCCAGCGGCTTCCGTAAACCCACGGCGGTTTTCTGCCACGGCTTTCTCACCGTCAATGGTCAGAAAATGTCCAAATCGCGTGGCACCTTTATCAGGGCGCGCACCTATCTGGCGCACCTGAAGCCGGAATACCTGCGCTATTATTACGCTGCCAAACTCTCCGACGGGGTCGATGACATCGATCTCAACCTGGAAGATTTCCGGCAGCGAGTGAACGCTGATCTGGTCGGCAAGGTGGTCAACATTGCCAGCCGCTGCGCCGGTTTCATCAAGAAAAAATTCGACAACCAGCTCTCCGCCGAACTGCCTGAAGCCGGCCTGTACCAGCAGATGGTCGACGCCGGTGAAGCCATCGCCGATCACTTCGAGCGCCGCGAATACAGCAAGGCGGTGCGTGAAATCATGACTCTGGCCGACCACGCCAATGTCTATATCGACGAGCAGAAACCCTGGGTGCTCGCCAAACAGGAGGGGCAGGAGGCGCTGGTGCAGCAGGTCTGCACACAGGGGCTGAACATGTTCCGCCTGCTGATCACCTATCTGAGCCCGATTCTGCCCGAGACGGCCGAAAAGTCCGCCGCGTTTCTTAATACCGAGCTGCTCTGGGACTCGCTGGGGCGACCCCTGCTGAATCACCGTATTAATGAATTCAAACCCCTTATTACCCGCATCGAAAAAGAGCAGACCGACGCCATGATTGCATACTCGACCCAGAATATGCCCGCTGCGGAAACGGTCACCGGGCCGCTGGCGGATGACCCGATCTCGGCTGAAATCCAGTTCGATGATTTCGCCAAAATTGATCTGCGCATCGCCCGCATCGTCAAAGCCGAACAGGTGGAGGGGGCGGATAAATTATTGCAGCTGACGCTGGATCTGGGCGGGCAGACTAAAAACGTTTTCGCCGGCATCAAATCGGCCTACGCGCCGGAAGATCTGGAAGGCAAGCTCACCGTTATGGTAGCCAATCTGGCACCGCGTAAAATGCGTTTCGGCCTCTCCGAAGGCATGGTTTTAGCCGCCGGTTCTGGCGGCAAAGAGCTGTACATTCTGAGTCCTGACGAGGGCGCTGAACCCGGCATGCGGGTTAAATAGACCCTGCCACCGGCGTGACGGGCAATCCAAACCTGTCGCATTACCACCATTATAACCTGTTGAAATATTAACAACTTATGTCAAAAAAATGACAGACCGTCAGCAATCAGTCAGAAACTACCGCACATCATAATTCAGCGCTGATTCAGCGCTAACCTCTCTATACTTCCTACCATAAAGATGTCACCGCCGCTCATCCGGCTGCGACCGAATAATAACAGTTTCACCCTTATGGATAGCATGAAAGTACTCGTTATTGAACACAGTCGATTATTCCAGAGAATGCTCACCGAGCTTCTCGAGGAGCTTAACTGCGAGGTGGATTGTGCCCGTTCTGGCATGGAAGGACAGGCAAAACTGGAAGAGCAGCACTACAATCTGATTCTGGCCGGGCAGCACATTTTCGATGAAAGCGGCATGGATTTCGTCAACTACTGCAACAGTCAGAAGGTCACCTGTCCGATCATCCTGCTCACTTCCGAGCCCAACGAAGCGCTGCTCAAAAATGCCAGGAACGCCGGCATCACCGACATTTTCCCCAAAAGCAACTTCACCTATCTACAGGAAAGCCTGCGTTATTACATCGAAGGCCGCACCAACATCGACATCGAAGGCGGACGTGTGGCTTACGTTGAAGACAGCCGTTCGGTGGCTCATGTGGTCATCCGTTATCTGGAGAAAATCAATCTGAATGTCACCCATTTCTCCAATGCCGAATCCGCACTGGAATCGATTCTTAACGATGAATACGATCTGGTGATCACCGACGTCATGCTCCACGGCACCATGAGCGGGGTTTCGCTGGTGCGCATGATTCGCGCCCACCACTCACATGTTTCAGACATTCCTATTCTGGCCATGACCGGCCATGACGACCCGCAGAGAAGAATCAAGCTGTATCACGCGGGCATCAACGATTACGTTACCAAGCCACCCATCGAAGAGGAGTTGGCAGCCCGGGTGTTCAACCTGATCACCAATAAACGCCTTTTTGATCAGGTGCGCAGCCAGCAGTAAACTCTGTATGAAATGGCGATGAAGGACCAGCTCACCCACTGCAACAATCGCCACAGCCTCGCCGAATTCGCCCCTAAATTCATCGCTGACGCCCTCAAATTCAGCTCTCCACTGTCCATGCTGATTCTCGATCTGGATCATTTCAAGGAGATCAACGATCAACACGGGCACACCACCGGGGACGAGGTATTGAGTAAAATCGGTGCTTTATTGATGAAGCTCAGCAATCAGGGTGACTGCTTTGTCGCCCGTATCGGCGGGGAGGAGTTCGCCATCATGCTGCCGCATTGCAATGCCGCCGTTGCGCTCAAAAAAGCTGAGGACATTCGCGCCCTTATCGAAGATCTCCAGCCTGTCGGGCTGGTGGTTACCGCCAGCATCGGTATAGCCAGCCTCTCCGAACATCATCAGGGCGATTACGGTCTTCTTTATACAGAGGCCGATCAGGCAGTTTATCGGTCAAAACAGAACGGCAGGAACCGCGTCAGCCATTATGATGAGGGCGATAATTTGATAACCAACAACACCGTCTTCAACACTCTCTAAGGAAAAGCTCTTAACTGCCAACTTTTTTAATCCACCACCACCCGATTACGCCCCTGCGCCTTGGCCTGTAACAATGCCTTGTCAGCCCGGCCTAATATCTGCTCGGCAATCTCACCACTGCCGCCGATACTGCCGCTTTTGGGGATAAAACTGGCCAGACCAATCGAAATCGTCACTTGCAGTGGAGCCTGCCCAGCAATTTCGATGGGGGTCTCCGCCACCGCACAACGCACCCGTTCCGCCGTCTCAATGGCAATCAGGCCGGTAATACCCGGTAAAACTATGACAAACTCTTCACCCCCGTAACGGGCCACCACATCGCCGGTACGCACCGTCGCCAGCATCACCGCCGCCACCTTGCGCAAGGCCTGATCACCAATATCGTGACCATACACATCATTCACCTTCTTGAAGAAATCGACATCCAGATACAGACAGGTGAGCGGCAGTGATTCACGCAGGGCGCGGCTGATTTCGATATCCATCCATTTCTCCAGCTCGCGCCGGTTGGCCAGGCCGGTCAGCGCGTCGGTCAGACTCAGGCGGCGCAGGCGTTCGTAATTCAGGCAGTTTTCGACACAGATCGCGGTGACCGCCGCCAGTCGCTGCAAAAACTCGGTGGCCGCACCCGCTTCATAACGCTGGGGATCACGGCTGAACAGTGCCAGGCAGCCGATCAGCTGCTCGCGACGGATAAAGGGCAGAACGACAATGCTGCCCTCTCTGTCCTGAAGGCTGTTAAATAACCACTGGTGCTCATCGGCCCGATAACGGCTCAAAAACGGTACCTGCGCCACCGAGTGCAAAAATTCGATCTGCCCGACATCCTGCGTCAGCACCATTCCCGGCGGGCATTCATGCTCGCCATTGGTGGCGCACAACGCCGAGGGGATTTCGTTATTGCTGTCCAGCAGAATCAAAGAGACTGCGCCCAGCCGCTGCGTCTCCATGAAATCGCCCTGCAGATAAGTCGCGATTTCGGAAAAGTTCTGCGCCGATAACAGCGCCAGCTCGATCGCCTGAAAGCGGTTATGCACCTGCTCGTTGTGTCGGGCCGCATTCAGCTGCTTGGCCACCTGGCGTCGCAGGCGTACCACTTCTGAATTCAAATCAGGCATCTTGTAGGTATTACTCATCACTAAAGCCTACTCATTTAAAGTTAAAATCCTGCTCCCCCGTTCCCGATACTTAATAAATAACCTTGTGAGTATAAGTTAAACGCCGGTATTTTGGATTGTTAAGCAGCCTCGCAATGTTCAAAATTAAACAATTGCACTCCATCTCCTTGTCGATAGATTCTTATGCCTAACTATTTGATATAATCCCGCAATGACTGAATATGCCCTGATATTACTTAGCACTATACTGGTCAATAATTTTGTACTGGTGAAGTTTCTTGGTCTATGCCCGTTTATGGGGGTTTCCCGTAAAGTGGAGACCGCCATCGGCATGGCGCTGGCGACCACGTTCGTGATGACACTGGCATCGGTGAGCAGTTATCTGATTAATCAGTACATTCTCGCGCCACTGGGCATCGAATTCATGCGCACCATCATGTTCATTCTGGTGATTGCCGTAGTCGTGCAGTTCACCGAAATGGTGGTGCAAAAAACCAGTCCCCTGCTGCATAACGTGCTGGGCATTTTTCTGCCCCTGATCACCACCAACTGCGCGGTGCTGGGCGTGGCACTGCTCAATGTGCAGGAACAGCACGGCTTTTTACAGTCGCTGTTTTATGGCTTTGGCGCGGCAGCCGGCTTCTCCATGATATTGATTCTGTTTGCCGCCATGCGCGAAAAAATAGCCGCTGCCGACGTCCCGGAAATCTTCCAGGGCAGTGCCATTGCGCTGATCACCGCCGGCATTATGTCGCTGGCCTTCATGGGCTTTAACGGCCTGATCAAGGTGTAACGCAAGCCGTATGTTAACCATTGTTGTAATCCTGCTCGCCGTCGTGGCTGCCATTTTCGGCGTTCTGCTGGGCTATTCCGCCATTCGATTTAAGGTCGAAGGCGACCCCGTGGTCGACAAGATTGACTCAATCCTGCCCCAGACCCAGTGCGGTCAGTGCGGTTATGCCGGCTGCCGACCCTACGCCGAAGCCATTGCCAAAGGTGAAGCTGACATCAACCAGTGTCCGCCGGGGGGTGAAACTGTCATCATCGAGCTTTCCGAACTACTGGGAGTGGAGCCCAAGCCGCTCAACGCCGAACACGGCGAGGTCAAAGAGGCTAAAACCGTCGTGGTGATCGATGAGCAGCTCTGCATTGGTTGCACGCTGTGCATTCAGGCCTGCCCGGTAGATGCCATTGTCGGCGCCGCCAAACAGATGCACACCGTCGTCGCCTCAGAATGCACCGGCTGTAATTTATGCATTCCCCCTTGCCCAGTGGACTGCATCTACATTGTTCCGGTGGAACAAAACATAAACAACTGGCAATGGCCTGCTCCCGATGGTGGTCATGCAGCGCCCAAAAAAACCTAGGCTCATCATGGAATCTACCCACAAACCCGGACATTTCCATGGCGGCCTGCGCCTGAATTATCACAAGGAACTATCCAATCAGAACGCCATCGTTGCCGGCAAAGCGCAAGACCGTTACGTCGTGCCGGTGCAGCAGCATATTGGCGCATCCGGTGAAATTATTGTCGAAACCGGCCAGCGTGTTCTTAAGGGACAGATACTGACACGGCCAAAAAAATTGATCAGTGCGCCGGTGCATGCGCCGGTCTCGGGCAAGGTTGTCGATATCGGCAAACACGCAGTACCCCATCCTTCGGGCATGCCGGCGGACTGCATCGTTATTGAAAATGATTTTCAGGAGAAGTGGATAGAGAGAAACCCGGTCGGTGACCGTTATAATCAGATGAACTCGCATGACATGCGCAACATCGTGCGTGATGCCGGCATTGTCGGCCTGGGCGGCGCGGTTTTTCCGGCTGCCATCAAGCAGACCGAAACCAACATCCACACTCTTATCATCAATGGTGTGGAGTGCGAGCCGTACATCACCTGCGATGACCGGCTGATGCGCGAACGCGCCCGGGAGATTCTCTCCGGTGCCGACATCATCACTCATATTATTAAGGCACGTGAATGCGTCATCGCCATCGAGGACAACAAGCTCGAAGCCATTGCCGCGATGCAGGCCGTCGTCGATGAGGATGGCACCGGCTTCTTCCGCGTGCAGAGCATTCCCACGATCTACCCCAGCGGCAGCGAAAAACAGCTCATCACACTTCTTACCGGCAAGGAGGTGCCGATCAATGGCTTACCGGCCGACATTGATGTGCTCTGCCAGAACGTTGGCACCGCCTATGCCATTCACAAAGCGGTGTATGACGATGAACCGCTGATTTCGCGCATTGTCACCTTCACCGGCAAGGGAATTAAACAACCACAAAATTTAGAGGTGCTGATTGGCACCAGCATTGCCGACTGTGCTGCTCAGTGCGGCGGTTACAGTGACGACGCCAGTTGCCTGATCATGGGTGGCCCGATGATGGGTTATACCCTGAGCAGCGATCAACTGCCGATCGTGAAAGCCAGCAACTGCCTGCTGGTCACCACCAGCGATGAAATCCACCCTGCCAATACCGAAGCGCATCTGCCCTGTATTCGCTGCGGTCGGTGCGTGGATGTCTGCCCGGCCAAGCTATTACCCCAGCAGATTTACTGGTATGCCAGCACGCATAATTTTGAGCGCGCCACCGAGTATCATCTATTCGACTGCATCGAATGCGGCTGCTGCACCTACGTCTGCCCCAGCCAGATACCGCTGGTGCAGTACTATCGCAGCGCCAAATCAGAAATATGGACGCTGGAAGCTGAGCGCAAAAAATCCAATCACGCCCGCGAGCGCCACGAAGCGCGCGAACACCGTCTGCAACAGCAGAAACGGGAACGTGAGGAAAATCTGCGCAAAAAAAAGGAAATGCTCAATAAGAAAAAAGGTGAGCCCGCCGAAAGTGAAATCGACCAGAAAAAATCCGCTATCGAAGCGGCACTGGCACGCGTTAAACAAAAGAAAGAGAGCCAGAGTGTCGCCCCTAAAAACGTCGACCATCTCAGTGCCGATCAGCAACGTCAGATCAAAGAAGCCGACCAACGCCGCCAGACAAACGGGAAAGAGAGCGATGAATAATCAATACCCCGACAAAACATTTATGATGCGTTTCTTTGTTTTTTGCAGCTTCAATAAATCAGGAAGGTAAAAATGTTATTTCGCAAAGCCCATTCGCCTTTCGTAAATGCACAGACCCATGTGCATTCGATCATGTATCAGGTGCTGGCGGCCCTCATCCCAGGCGCTCTGGCCTCTATTTATTTCTTTGGCTGGGGGGTATTGTTCAATCTCATCATTGCCGCCGGTGTCTGCCTGCTGAGCGAAGCGGCGGTGCTGAAGCTCAGATCCCGCCCCATCGAACCAGCGCTGAAAGACGGCAGCACACTCATCACCGCCTGCCTGCTGGCACTGGCGCTGCCGCCGCTGGTGCCCTGGTGGCTCACCGTCATCGCCTCCATCTTCGCAATTGTGGTCGCCAAGCAACTCTACGGCGGCCTAGGCTTCAACCTGTTTAATCCAGCCATGGTCGGTTACGTGGTGGTCATGGTCTCATTTCCAAGAGAGATGACCTACTGGACTGCTCCACTGGGCGTCATGGACCAGTGGCACAGCTTCGGCGATGTCTTCAATGTTATTTTTCGCGGCACGGTACCCGCCCAGGTTTCTATCGACAGCATCACCATGGCCACGCCCATGGATGCTATCAAAACCCAGGTTGCGCTGGAGCAAGGCATCAGCAGCACCCGTCAAAGCCCGGTTTACGGGCCGCTGTTTGGCGTCATCGCCGGTAAAGGCTGGGAGTGGATCAACCTACTGTTTCTTGCCGGCGGGTTGTGGCTGATCAAGCTGAAAACCATCGACTGGCGTATTCCGGTCTCTTTTCTGCTCACTCTCTTGCTGATCTCCAATTTCTTCGCAGTCAGCGATTACGCCACCTATCCGTCTGCGCTATTCCATCTGCTCAGCGGCGGCACCATGCTGTGCGCCTTCTTTATCGCCACCGATCCGATTTCAGCCAGCACCACGCCCCGGGGGCGGTGGATTTACGGTGCAGGCATCGGCGTGTTGACTTACTCCATCCGAACCTGGGGCGGGTATCCGGACGGCATCGCCTTCGCCGTGGTCTTCATGAATATTACCGTGCCCCTGCTCGACTACTACACTCGTCCCAAAACCTACGGTGATCTGGAAGTCGACTAATGAATATTCACAAACAAGTCACCACCACCGCCTTGTTGCTAATGCTGTTCGCCACCATTGGGGCTGCGGCGGTGGGTTTTATTTATGACCACACCTATGAGACGATCAAGCAGAACGAAAGACAGGCTCTGCTCGATCAGCTCAACAACATTGTGCCGGCCTCGCATTATGATAACAATTTGCTCGAAGACAGCTTTAAACTGGCTCCCGACACCCTGCTGGGCACCACTGAACCGACCGCCGCCTATCGCGCAAAAAAGCAGGGGGAACCCATTGCCATCATCTTTCCTGCTATCGCGCCCAATGGCTACAACGGTTCCATTCATCTGCTGGTCGGAGTTTATCGCGACGGTACAGTGGCGGGAGTGCGTGTAATCAGGCATCGCGAAACACCCGGGCTGGGCGACGCCATCGAAACCAGTCGTTCGGACTGGATTACGCATTTCGCCGGAAAATCACTCGGTCGTCCACCTGGCAAGCAATGGAAAGTCAAACGTGATGGTGGCCAGTTTGATCAGTTCACCGGTGCCACCATAACACCACGCGCAGTAGTGAAATCAGTGCATTCTGCCTTGCTATACTTTGAAGCCAACAAAAAAATGTTATTGAAAGATGAGGTTGTAGACGAAGACGTCAAAGACGACAAAGACATCGACACTAAAGACAGTCACGAAGAGCAGAAAGATACCGGCTCCAGTTCCGACACCGACGAATCAGGGTCCTGAAAACCATGAATACAGAACAGCAAACAATCATTAAAAACGGCCTGTGGACCAACAACGTGGCGCTCGTGCAGCTGCTGGGCCTGTGCCCTCTACTGGCAGTTACCTCGACCTTCATCAACGGTCTGGGTCTTGGCATAGCGACATTAATCACCCTGGTACTGTCGAACACTTTTGTCTCTATCATCCGCCACTGGACGCGCCCCGAAGTTCGCATCCCCATCTTCATCCTCATCATCGCCTCCATCGTCACCGCTATAGAACTGGCGATGAACGCCTGGTTTTACGAGCTGTTTCTGATTCTGGGCATTTTTATCCCGCTCATCGTCACCAACTGCTCAATACTTGCGCGTGCCGAGTCCTTTGCCTCCAGAAACCCTGTGTTCGATTCCGCCCTCGATGGTTTTATGATGGGCATGGGCTTTCTGCTGGTACTAGTGCTGCTGGGCGGGCTGCGCGAAATCATCGGCCATGGCACACTTTTTTCCAATGCCCACCTGATGTTCGGCCCCGCCGCCAATGACTTTGAATTAAGCCTCCTCGGCGATGACTACCCCGGTTTTCTGATTGCCATATTGCCACCCGGTGCGTTCATCGGTCTGGGACTGTTAATCGCAGGCAAAAACAGCATCGAGCGCTATAGAAGCAAAAAAGTCGTTCTGGTCAGTGCACCGAGCAAACCGGCTGAAGCATCGGCAGCATCATAAACAGGTTTGGAATGAATGCACAGAAACGTTTTGAGATCTTTTCTCGACTCAAAGATAATAACCCCAATCCGACCACCGAGCTCAACTATTCAAACCCGTTTGAATTGCTGATAGCGGTAATCCTTTCCGCGCAGGCTACCGATGTCGGCGTTAACAAGGCCACTGCCAAACTCTTCCCTGTCGCCAACACCCCCGCCGCCATTGCGCAGCTGGGTGAAAAAGGACTGAAGGAATATATTCGCACCATTGGCCTGTTTAACACCAAGGGCGCGAACATCATCAAAACCTGCCGGATCCTGCTGACCGACTACGACAGTCAGGTGCCGCAACTACAGCAGCAACTGGAATCGCTGCCCGGCGT
>JAQICG010000015.1 GCA_027858635.1 Gammaproteobacteria bacterium
TAAATGCGGGTCAGTTTCTCCAAGTCGTTAATGTTAACGTTTTCGTCAACTTTATGGATGCTCTCGTTAACCGGGCCCAGTTCAACCACCTGTGCGCCGGTGAGCGCGATAAAGCGTCCATCGGAGGTGCCGCCGGCGGTAGATAGCTCGGTATCGATGTCGCACACCTCCTTGATGGCACCTTGAGCCGCATTCACCAGAGCACCGCTTGCGGTAAGAAATGGCTGACCGGAAACCGACCAGTCCAGTGTGTAATTAAGGTTGTGGCTATCCAGTATATCTTCAACGCGTTTCTGTATTTCGGTGTGAGTCAGTTCGGTGGAGAAGCGCAGTTTAAACAGCACCTCCAGGTCGCCGGGAATGACGTTGGTCGCTCCCGTGCCCGCATTAATGTTCGAAACCTGGAAACTGGTGGGCGGGAAGAATTCGTTGCCCTCATCCCAGTGTTCTGTCGCTAGTTCGTTAAGTGCAGGTGCGAACAGATGGATAGGGTTCTCAGCGAACTGGGGATAAGCAATATGACCTTGATGACCATGGACAGTCAGGGTGCCGGAGATCGAACCACGGCGGCCGTTTTTTATCACATCGCCCACAGTGTTGGTGCTTGAAGGTTCACCGACAAGGCACCAGTCGATTTTTTCATTACGCGCCTGAAGTGTTTCAATGACCCGTACGGTTCCATCGTGTGCGGGGCCTTCTTCGTCACTGGTAATCAGGAAGGCTATCGAGCCTTTAACCGGGATGTTAGATTCGAACAGTGCTTTGCAGGCTACCATCATTGCGGCAATGCTGCTTTTCATATCAGCGGCACCGCGACCGTAGAGAGTGTCGCCAACAAGTGTGGGTTCAAAAGGAGGGTGAGACCATCGCTCATGGGGACCAGTAGGGACTACATCGGTATGTCCGGCGAAGACGAATAATGGTCCTTCAGTGCCGAAGCGCGCCCAGAAATTATCAACTTCGCCGAACTTCATAGATTCAATATTAAAGCCCAGCGGTTGTAGGTAACGCGTAATAATTTCCTGACAACCATGATCGTCTGGAGTTAGCGAGGGGCGTGCGATAAGTGTTTTAGCAAGATCAAGTGTGTCGGACATAGGGTTATTATAAGTAGCTCAGTAAAGTGGATTTTAGTTTTTCCTGGTTTGAAGTATCAAGTGTCTGTTTGACGTCTTTATGGCGGATATCAAAGTAATCAACGGCTTTCTCACCGGCAGTCGATATTTTCGCGCTGAGGATGCCGATATTGCAATCGATAAAGGCTTTGGCAATGATAGCAAGTAGGCCGTGGCGATCAACCGTGTCGATATAAATACGAACAACATCGGGCTCGTTGGTGTTCTCGAAAGTGATTGTAGTGGGTATATCAAAGTGTTTATGTCTTCTCGGTGTCGACAGGCTGGAGTCAATGTATTGGCTGGTGTCACCGGCCAGTTTTTTGCGTAGATTCGGAATCATTTCATAGACGCTGTGTTCGAGCACATCGAGAGTATAGTTGTTGGAGATTATTTTGAATGTTTCCAGGGCGTAGTTGTTTTTGCAGTTGACCACTTCGGCGCTGACAATATTAAGACCCAGTTGCCCCACTGTACTGACTACGGTTGCAAATATGCCTTCTTTTGCCGGTGTATATATAAACAGTTCTACGCTGTCATTCAGATTGTTGATGCGTGATTTAACCAGCGGTTTATTGCCATTTTTAAGATTGAAAATAAGTTGTGTATGCCAGACAATTTCACCCGGTGTATGTCGGAGAAAATATTCATCGTTGAGGTTTTTCCAAATGTCGTGTGACTGGTATGTACTGATGCCTTTAAGGTCAAGCATGCGCAGAGCATCGGTTTGATTGAGCTGAATGGTTTCAGGTCTGTCGATGCCGGATTCAAGCCCCTTCTGTAACAGCGATGCTGTCCGGTTGTAAAGTTCGGTCAGAAGATTATCTTTCCAGCTGTTCCACTGTTTTGGATTAGTGGCGCGAATGTCCGAGATGGTCAGCAGGTAAAGATAATCCAGTCGGGACAGGCTACGAACGTTTTCGGCAAAATTCTGAATAATATCAGGATCACTGATGTCCTTACGTTGAGCGGTCATGGACATAATCAGATGACTGCGAACCAACCAGCTTACTAGTTCGGCATCAGCGGTATCCATATTATGGCTGATGCAAAACTCCAGGGCGTCTTCTGCGCCCAGAATAGCGTGATCGCCCGCGCGACCTTTGGCAATATCATGAAACATGCCCGCCAGGTATAACAGTTCGGGTTTGTTTAAGTGGTGGAAAATGCCGCTGGCTAAAGGGAACTCGTGGCAAAATTCGGTGACTGAAAAGCGCCGTAAATTCCGGATTAGAAACAGCGTGTGCTGGTCGACGGTGTAGGCGTGAAACAGATCGTATTGCATGCGCCCGACAATGGATTCAAAGGCGGGAATGTAGGCGGCAAGAATGCCGTATCGATTCATTCTGCGCAGTTCGTGGGTGATGCCGCGATTGTTACTGATGATTTTCATGAACAGTTTTTTGGCTTTGGTCGAAGCTCTGAAATCATCATCGATCAGGTATGTGTGGTGACGAATCAGGCGGATGGTTTCCGCACGCACGCCTTGAATTTCAGGATGCTGCTGCATGATGTAGAAAAGTTTCAGCAGCTCGGTGGGGTGTTCCTTGAAAAGATTGCAGTCACGAATTTCCAGATAGCCATGGCGGGTCTGAAATGCATCGTTAATGATATCGGGATCGCCGGCTTTGTTGGCGTAAAGTATCGCCTCCCTGAAAAGCTGTAGCAGCATTTCGTTAAGGTTTCCCAGCTCCATCACGGTGCGATAATACTGCTGCATGAATTGTTCAATGGCTTGATTGTTTCTGTCATTGAGGCCGTCCTTGAAGCCGAATTCATTCGCCAGATCACGTTGATAATCAAACAGCAGTCGATCTTCACGACGGCCTGCCAGATAGTGCAGGCTGCAGCGGATTTTCCACAGCAGTCGCTGGCCGTCGATAAGGGTGTTAAGTTCGTCCTGTTGCAAAAAGTCCTTGTCGACGAGGTCGTGCATATTTTTTGCATTGAAGTGGCGCTTGGCCACCCAGCCAATCATCTGTATGTCGCGTAAACCGCCCTGGCTTCCTTTGATATTGGGCTCCAGGCTGTAAGCGGTGTCGTTGTACTTTCCGCTGCGCTGAAGTTGCTCCTCCAGCTTGGCCTGGAAGAATGACTGGCTGTCCCATATGGAATCAGGACCGGTCTTGAACTGCATTTGCTCAAACAGCGTCTGATCGCCGGTAAGCAAGCGTGATTCCATGATGTTGGTGACAACGGTAATGTCTTTTTCGGCTTCGGCAACACACTCGTCCAGGGTGCGTACGCTGTGGCCGATTTCAAGGCGGCTGTCCCAGAGCAGGGTCAGAAAACGTTCCAGTGCGTCTTTGGTCTGTTCATTTTCTTTTTCAGCTAGTAGTAGCATCAGATCAACATCAGAAGCGGGGTGCAGTTCGCCGCGCCCGTATCCGCCCACGGCGATAAGTGAAACCGTCTGGTTGACATCGCGAAACAGGTGTTTGAAGACAGTGATCAGCAGGCGGTCAATGAGGTAAGCGCGGCCATAAACGATGTCTTCCACGTCGATGCCTTCGTGATAGAGGCTTTTTAGTCCGTCATTAATTTGTGCAACAGCTACCTTTGTGTAGTTCAGGCAGGCTTCGCTGTGAAGAGACAGATCCGATTCCAGTTGCGCGGTGTCGAGTAACTGAGCGATTTTACGGCCCGGTTGATGTTTAAAGTTATGCATTAGTGGGTAGGATCTGATTTAGATTTCGTCGCCGGGGCATTGGGTCAGAATTTCGTGCCCGGTTTCCGTGACCAGTATGGTGTGTTCCCATTGCGCTGAAGGGCTGTGGTCTTTGGTGACGACGGTCCAGTTGTCGCTGAGTAGTTTTACTTGGCGTTTACCGGCGTTAATCATTGGTTCGATGGTGAAAATCATGCCTGGCTCAAGTTCGATACCGGTGCCCGCCTTGCCGTAATGCAGTACCTGTGGGTCTTCATGAAAGCCGAGACCAATGCCGTGGCCACAATATTCTCTTACGACGGAGCAGTGCTGTGATTCTGCATGTTGCTGGATGGCGTGTCCGATATCGCCCAAATGGGCGCCTGGTTTGACCTGTTCAGCGCCCAGTTTAAGGCACTCCAGCGCTACCTGTGATACACGGGCGGCTTTTACAGGCGGCTCGCCGATAAAAAACATCTTGCTGGTGTCGCCATGGAAGCCGTCTTTGATGATGGTGATATCAATATTGAGAATATCGCCCTTTTTTAGCTTTTTATCGCTGGGGATACCGTGGCAGACCTGATGATTCACCGATGTGCAGATGGATTTCGGGAAGCCGTGGTAATTCAAGGGAGCCGGAATGGTTTTTTGCACATTCACTATATAATCATGGCAAATTTGATCCAGCTCGTCGGTGGTTATACCGGCCTGGACGTGGGGGCGAATCATTTGTAGCACTTCCCCGGCCAATCGGCCGGCAATGCGCATTTTTTCAATTTCCTGTTTATTTTTTATATGTATGGTCAGAGTAAGTAATTGTATAATAATCAGCGGGTTATGGTTGGATTAGGCCTTGCCGTGCAGGGCTTAAAGCGTTGTTTATTTATCATCAATATGGTATAAAGCCGCCGCGCTCAAGAATTGCTTGAGCCTTAACGCGATATTGTTGCTGTCCTGAGGACAGACTATATCGAATTTTACTACGCACATATACCGTCACATGCGATTGGGTGCCGTTTAAATAACGGTTATGGCATGGGGTGTATGGAGGCAAAACCCTTTTGGAGATAAAATCATGTCTAATGTAACTATGCGTCAAATGCTTGAAGCTGGCGTTCACTTCGGTCATCAAACCCGTTTCTGGAATCCAAAAATGGAACCTTACATTTTTGGTGCACGTAACAAAATCCATATTATCAATCTTGAGAAAACATTACCCATGTATAATGATGCGGTTAATGCACTTGGTAAGATTGCGTCACAAAGAGGCACCATTCTTATTGTAGGCACCAAGCGTGCTGCACGCCTGGTGGTCGGCGAAGAGGCGCGACGCTGTGGTATGCCTTATGTTAATCACCGCTGGTTAGGCGGTATGCTGACTAACTTCTCGACAATACGCCAATCTATCCAGCGCCTGCTTGAGCTGGAAGAGATGTCCACCAATGGTTCTTTTGATCGCCTGATCAAGAAAGAGGCGCTGGGTCTGACCCGGGAAATGGAAAAGAAAGAGAAAATTATCGGTGGTATTAAGGCAATGAAAAGTTTGCCTGATGCGCTTTTCGTAATTGATGTCGGCCACGAAAACATTGCTGTCCTGGAAGCGAAAACACTGGGTATTCCAGTATTCGGTGTTGTTGATACCAACAACTCACCGGATGAAATTGACTACGTTATTCCCGGTAATGATGATGCGATCAAAGCGCTTCGTCTCTACACCCAGGGTGTTGCAGATGCAGTGATTGAAGGTCGTGCAGCAGCGGTTATGCAAAAATCTCAAGAGCCGGCACCTGCAGAGAAGCCCGCTAAAGCAGCACCTAAGAAAAAAGCGGCCGCAAAGCCGGCAGCGACTGAAGCAGCAGAAGCGACTGTTGCACCAGCTGAAGTACCGGCTGAAAAAGTTGCAGTAGAAGCGGTAGCGGAAGAAAAGAAAGCCGCCGCAAAGCCGGCAACAACAAAAACTACAGAAGCCGCTGAAGCACCGGCTGAAGATGTTGCAGTAGAAGCGGTAGCGGAAGAAAAGAAAGCCGCACCGAAGAAGAAAGCTGCGCCTAAAAAGAAAGCCGCCCCAAAGACGGAAGCCGCTGATAAAGATGCTGAATAAGTCACAATTCAGCTCTGAGTACACTAATATTTTTAAAGAGGTGAAATGATGCAGATTACAGCTGCTATGGTTAAAGAACTGCGTGAGCGTACAGGTTCAGGCATGATGGAGTGTAAAAAAGCCCTGCAGGAAGCAGAGGGAAGCATTGATACAGCAATCGAAAATATGCGCAAGTCAGGTCTGGCTTCAGCGGATAAGAAAGCGGGACGTGTTGCCGCCGAAGGTCGTATTGCGGTAGAAATCAGTGAGGATGGCAAAAAGGCCGTTATTCTGGAAGTTAACTGTGAAACAGATTTTGTTTCCGCTGGCGATGAATTTATGTCGTTTGCTACTTCAGTAGCAAAAACAGCACTGGCAAAACAGCCCAAATCGGTTGAAGAGCTAGTGGCACTGCCTCTTACTGAAGGCGGCGAGACGATCGAAGAAGTTCGTCAGATGATGGTTGCCAAGATCGGTGAGAACATTCAGGTTCGACGTTTTGAGTTGCTGGAAACCACTAATGGTACATTCGGCAGTTACTCACACGGGCTGCGCATGAGCGTACTCGTGGAAATGGAAAATGGTAACGATGAACTGATCAAGGACATCGCCATGCACATTGCCGCCAGTAATCCCCTGTATATATCAGAAGCCGATGTCTCTCCTGAAGTACTGGAGAAGGAAAAAGAAATTCTCCGTGCTCAGGCACTGGAAAGCGGCAAGCCTCCTGAAATTGTAGAGAAAATGCTGGAAGGACGTATCCGCAAATATCTGGCCGAGATCACATTAGTGGGTCAGCCGTTTATTAAAGATCCGGACAAAACAGTAGGTGAGCTGCTAAAAGAAGCAGGTGCCACCGTAGTTCGCTTTGTTCGATACGAAGTGGGCGAAGGCATTGAGAAAAAGCAGGAAAACTTTGCCGACGAAGTGAAGGCCCAGCTAGGAGCCTGATCGAGAATAGTGTCTGTAGCGAGGAGCGGCGATTTTGAGTCAGATTTTTCGATCATTTGAGACGAATAAGTTGCGCTATTTAACGACCACTGAGCCGGGAGCTCAGGGGAACGGTCGTCAGACCGGCCCGCAGAGTGGAGGGCAGGAAGCCCGGAATATAATGATCGGGAAATATGGCCAAAATCGCAGTTCCGCAGTAAGACTGTCTATTCTCGGTCAGGCTCCTAGGTGCAGGTTAAACAATTAGGCAATAATGTAAAAAACAAAAAACCGGGATATTTGGCCCGGTTTTTTGTGTAGCATGTTCGGTATACTTATGACATCAAAATCCATCTTATATAAAAGAGTTTTAATCAAATTAAGCGGCGAGGCACTCATGGCTGAGCTGGATTATGGTATTGATCCCACCATGATTAACCGCGTCGCCAGAGAAGTTGCAGAAGTCGTTGAAATGGGCGTCGAAGTGGCTCTGGTTATTGGCGGGGGGAACATTTTCCGCGGTGCCGGGTTAGTAGAGTCCGGCATGGACAGGGTCGCAGGCGACCATCTGGGCATGCTGGCCACGGTGATGAATAGCCTGGCTATGCAGGATGCGCTGGAAAAAATCGGTCAGCCGGCACGCGTAATGTCGGCTTTGAGCATGCATCGTATTTGTGAGGAATATACCCATCGTGGTGCGATGGAGCACTTGCGTAATTCACGGGTAGTTATTTTTGCAGCGGGTACGGGGAATCCTTTTTTCACCACTGATACTGCGGGTTGTTTACGTGCTGTTGAAATCAAGGCGGATGTTATAATGAAGGCCACCAAAGTAAATGGTGTGTTTGATTCCGATCCGATGAAAAATCCGGACGCGAAACGGTATGAAAGATTAAGTTTTGACGAAGTTCTGGAAAAGGATTTGAAAGTCATGGATGCGACAGCAGTAGTGCTATGTCGAGACAACAAATTGCCGTTACGCATATTTAATTTGAATGACGCAGGCGCGCTGCCTGGTGCTTTAAGCAATCAGTCTATAGGGACTGAAGTCGTTATGGGAGAAACCCGATGATTAATGAAATAATTAAAGACGCCGAAGATCGCATGGGCAAGAGTGTCGAGTCTTTTCGCTCTGATTTGACCAAGATTCGTACCGGTCGCGCTCATCCCAGTTTGCTCGACCACATCACGGTTGAATACTATGGCGCGGCAACACCCTTGTCGCAGGTCGCTAATGTCTCGGTTGAAGATGCTCGGACGCTGTCGATTACCCCCTGGGAAAAGGACATGGTGAAAGCCATTGAAAAAGCCATCATGAAATCTGATCTGGGTCTGAATCCGGCAACAGCCGGTACGGTTATTCGAATTCCCATGCCCCAGCTCACAGAAGAGCGTCGGCATGATCTGGTGCGCGTGGTTAGAGGCGAGGCCGAGAATGGCCGTATCGCCATCAGAAATATCCGCCGGGATGCGAACAGTGACATCAAGGAATTATTGAAAGAGAAAGAGGTAAGCGAGGACGAGTCTAGAAAGTCGGAAGAGACTATACAAAAGCTTACAGATAGGTATGTTGCCAAAATTGACGAAGTGCTGGCTAAGAAAGAAGCTGAGCTGATGGCTGTCTAGGTGGCTGTCGAATTTAGGATGAATTGGCTG
>JAQICG010000360.1 GCA_027858635.1 Gammaproteobacteria bacterium
GCGCCCAAAGGCATCAGTGCCGGCGCTGAACTTATCTCGTCAAGTAATGCGCCGATAAAGGCTGGTAACGCATTGCCACTAAGCAATATTCCCGTTGGTACTCAGGTGCATTGTATAGAGATGAGTCCCGGCAAAGGCGCGCAGATCGCGCGAAGTGCCGGAACCTCCGCGCAATTGGTTGCTCGTGAGAGTGCGTATGTAACATTGCGCCTTCGCTCAGGTGAAAGACGCAGAATTCATGTTAGTTGCAAAGCAACAATTGGTGAAGTGGGTAATTCAGAGCATGCTTTACGTTCACTGGGCAAGGCAGGCGCTACACGTTGGAAAGGCGTTCGACCAACAGTACGCGGCGTTGTTATGAATCCGGTTGACCATCCTCATGGTGGTGGTGAAGGCCGTACCTCTGGTGGTCGTCATCCAGTTACGCCCTGGGGCGTACCTACAAAAGGTTACCGTACAAGAAGCAATAAACGTACTGATGGCATGATCTCACGCCGTCGACACAAGAAATAATTAGTTGTCAGAAATTCAGACAGCAGATATTAAAGAGGATATATAGTGCCACGTTCATTAAAAAAAGGTCCATTTATTGACCACCATCTACTGGATAAGGTTCATAAGGCTGTAGAAGTGAAAGATCGCAAGCCAATTAAAACCTGGTCACGTCGTTCTACAGTTTTTCCAGAAATGGTTGGTCTGACAATTGCTGTTCATAATGGTCGTCAACATGTTCCGGTATTGATTAATGAAAATATGGTTGGTCATAAGTTGGGTGAGTTTTCACTGACCCGTACTTTTAAGGGCCATATCATTGCTAAGAAGGCAAGGTGATATTGTGGAAGTAGTAGCAAAACATAAGTTCGCTCGTATATCGCCACAAAAGTGTCGATTGGTTGCTGATCAGATTAGGGGCTTACCTGTTGAAGCGGCACTAACTGCCCTGACTTTTGGTGTAACCAAATCATCGGACCTCATGAAAAAAGTGCTTGAATCAGCCATTGCTAATGCAGAGCATAATGAAGGCGCTGACATTGATGAGCTGAAAGTTTCTAAGGTCATGGTGGACGAAGGTCCAACTATGAAGAGAATACGGCCTAGAGCTAAAGGCCGTGCTAACCGAATTTTAAAGCGCACAAGCCATATAACGGTTTGTGTAGCGGATCGCTAGAGAGAGAACGGTTTAATGGGACAAAAAGTACATCCTGTAGGTATTCGCCTGGGTATTTCTGCCGATTGGAATTCAAAATGGTATGCCTCGTCAGCAGATTTCTCTGATCTTTTAAATGCAGATTTAAAAATCCGTGAATTCCTGAGAAAATGACTCGCTAATGCAAATGTTAGCCGAATTCAAATTCAACGACCAACACGTTCCTGTCACGTAACAATTCACACGGCTCGTCCAGGGGTTGTTAGTGGTAAAAAAGGTGCGGATATTGAGCTACTGAGGCATGAAGTTGCCAAAATTGCAGATATGCACATTAACTCAGTGAAGCTGAGTATTGAAGAAATTCGCAAGCCTGAGCTTGATGCACAGCTCGTTGCTGAAGGTATTACCCAGCAGCTCGAACGACGTGTAATGTTCCGTCGTGCTATGAAGCGGTCGATTCAGAATACAATGCGTATGGGTGCTCAGGGCGTTAAGATTAAGATTGGCGGCCGTTTAAATGGCGCTGAAATTGCAAGAACTGAGCAATATCACGAGGGACGCGTTCCTCTGCATACTTTACGTGCTGATATCGATTATGGCTTTGCTGAAGCAAATACAACTTACGGCATTATAGGTGTAAAAGTTTGGATCTATAAGGGCGAAGTTTTTGATTTTCATAACAGAGACGACTCTAAAGCAGCTCCAAAAGCAGCTCCAAAAGCGGCTCCAAAAGCAGCTTCAAAAGTAGCTGGTTAATTTCTGTTAGAAGAACGAGGGTATATAAGTGTTACAACCTAAGCGTACAAAATTCCGTAAGCAGTTTAATGGTAAGAATCGCGGGCTTGCACAAAACGGAAATAGAGTCAGTTTTGGCGAATTTGGCATGAAGGCAACTGAGCGTGGACGTGTCAGTGCCCGTCAGATTGAGTCAGCTCGTCGTGCAATGACACGCCACATTAAACGCGGTGGAAAAATATGGATTCGTGTCTTTCCCGACGTGCCAATATCAAATAAGCCTTTAGAAGTTCGTATGGGCAAAGGCAAGGGCAATGTTGAATATTGGGTCGCTAAAGTTCAGCCAGGGTTTGTAATGTACGAAATTGAAGGTGTTTCAGAAGAGTTAGCAAGAGAAGCATTTAAACTGGCTTCTGCTAAATTGCCGATAAAAACAGTATTTGTATCTCGGACGGTGATGTAATGTCTACTGCACAAAAATATAGAGAAATGTCCGTAGAGGACTTAAGTAAAGAATTAATCAATTTGCGTCGCGAACAGTTTAATCTTCGCATGCAGATGGGTTCGGGTAATACACCAAAGACACATTTGTTTTCGGTAGCGCGACATAATATTGCACGTGTAAAAACAGTGCTTAATGAAAAGCAAGCAGGTAATAACTAAATGATGGCTACTGAGAATACTGTTGAAAAAGTTCAGCGTACACTGACAGGTTCAGTTACAAGCGATGCTATGGATAAAACTGTTACGGTCATGATAGAGCGTCGCATCAAACATCCAATATATGGTAAGTACATTACGCGCTCAACCAAGTTACACGTTCATGATGAAAATAATGAGTGCAGCAAGGGTGATATCGTTGTTATTGAGCAGTGTCGACCAATTTCTAAAACTAACTCCTGGATTTTGGTTAAGGTTGTTGAGAAGACCACTGCGGTTTAATAGAAAGAATTACGGGAAGCAGTCATGATTCAGATGCAAACAATATTGAATGCTGCCGACAACAGCGGTGCTCGCAAAGTGCAGTGCATCAAAGTTTTAGGTGGCTCGCATCGACGTTACGCCGGTGTGGGTGATGTGATTAAGGTAAGCATTAAAGATGCTATACCGCGAGGCAAGGTTAAAAAAGGCGAAGTATATAATGCTGTAGTTGTGCGCACTGCTAAAGGCGTTCGCAGAAAAGATGGCTCAGTTATCCGTTTTGACTCAAACGCGGCCGTTTTACTGTCATCAACGTTGCAGCCTATTGGTACTCGCATCTTTGGTCCGGTTACTCGTGAGTTGAGAACAGAGCGGTTTATGAAGATTATTTCGCTTGCACCAGAAGTGTTATAGCGGGAGATTAAGATGAAAAGAATTCGTAAAGGCGATCAAGTTGTAGTTGTTAGTGGTAAAGATAAAGGCCGTCAGGGTATGGTCCTAAAAATTACTACTGATGACCGTGTACTGGTTGAAGCAGTAAATATGGCAAAAAAACATACCAAAGCAAATCCTATGCAAGGAATTGAAGGCGGTATTATCGAGAAAGAGATGCCACTGCATATTTCAAATATTATGCTATTTAACCCTATGACTAACAAAGGTGATCGAGTTGGTTATAAGGTACTGGATGATGGACGTAAAGTTCGTTATTTCAAGTCAAATGGCGAAGTTGTTGACGTTTAGGTAACAGTAAAATGGCAAGATTAAAGCAATATTATCGCGACACGATCGTCAAGAAATTGATGGACGAATGTGGCTACAAAAACATCATGCAGGTACCTCGTATCGAGAAGGTTACTATCAACATGGGTGTTGGCGAAGCAATCGGTGACAAAAAGGTTCTGGAAAATGCACTTGCCGATATGGAAAAGCTATCAGGGCAAAAACCCATAACAACTTTGGCACGTAAATCCGTTGCTGCATTCAAGGTGCGAGATGGCTATCCGATTGGATGCAAAGTGACATTGCGTAATGATCGTATGTACGATTTCCTGGATAGACTGGTCACCATTGCTATACCTCGTATTCGTGACTTTCGCGGTCTCAATCCCAAATCTTTCGATGGCCGTGGTAACTACAACATGGGTGTGAAAGAACAGATTGTGTTTCCAGAAATACAATATGATAAAATTGATAAAATTCGCGGTATGGATATCTGCATTACAACTAGTGCAACTGATGACAAAGACGGCCGCGCATTATTAACAGCGTTTAATTTCCCATTTAAGGGCAGAGAATAGATATGGCAAAAGTATCAATGAAGCAGCGCGAGAAAAAACGGACCTGCTTAGTTAAAAAATATTCGGAGAAACGTGCAGGTCTACGTGAAGTTCTTAATGATCAGGATGCTAGCTTTGAAGATAAGATGAGTGCGCAAAACAAGTTGCAGATGTTACCCAGGGATTCAGCTTCAGTGAGGCAGCGTAATCGCTGCCGCATTACAGGTCGCCCTCATGGTGTATATAGAAAATTTGGTCTTTGCAGAAATAAGTTGCGTGAAGCAGCAATGCGCGGAGATATTCCTGGTCTAGTTAAGGCTAGTTGGTAGTAAAAGGTAAACGATTATGATGTCAGATCCAATAGCAGATTTGCTAACACGTATCAGAAATGGTCAGACCGCAGGTAAAGCTGCTGTAACGATGCCATCTTCAAATGCAAAGATAGCAATTGTTGAAGTAATGAAGAATGAAGGCTATGTAACCGATTATTCTGTTAATGCTGATAGTAAGCCTACGCTTACAGTTACATTAAAATATTTTGAGGGTCGTCCTGTCATTGATGAGCTGAAACGTATTAGCCGTCCAGGTTTGCGTATCTATAAAGGTAATGGTGAATTACCTAAGGTACTGAATGGTCTGGGTGTTGCAATTGTTTCAACATCAGCTGGCTTAATGACCGACAGCCAGGCACGCACAGCGGGTCATGGCGGCGAAGTGCTTTGCACCATATCATAAGGTTAAACAATGTCACGTATAGCAAATAAACCCGTAGAAGTCCCAACTGGCGTAGAAGTTACTATTAAAGACCAGACGATTTCTGTTAAAGGAAAAAATGGACAGATGTCCCTTGATGTGCATGAGAATGTTGCGGTTGCACAGAATGATGGCGAACTGAATTTTAGTGGTCGTGAGGGCATTCCTGGCTCAGTCTCTATGGCTGGCACAATGCGTTCACTGACTAACAATCTGGTTATCGGTGTCACACAGGGCTTTGAGAAAAAACTGTCGCTGGTTGGTGTTGGTTACCGTGCTCAGGCTCAGGGTAATATCCTGAACCTGACCTTAGGTTTTTCACACCCGGTTAACTATGCTATTCCTGATGGTATTACTATCGAAACGCCGACACAGACTGAAGTTGTCGTTAAAGGTATGGATAAGCAAAGAGTTGGTCAGGTTTCAGCTGAAATCCGGGCGTATCGTCCCCCAGAGCCTTATAAGGGCAAAGGTGTTCGTTATGTGGATGAGCGAGTTATTCGCAAAGAAGCTAAGAAGAAATAACGTCAATCGAGTGTAAAGAGACGATACGATGAATTTGAAGAAATCGAAAAGATTAAGTAGAAGCAGGAAGACCAGAGCAAAGATCAGTGAGCTTGGTGCTCATCGTCTGAGTGTATACCGTACATCAAGACATATTTATGCCCAGGTTATTTCTGCAGATAGCAACAATGTGGTTGCAAGTGCTTCAACACTGCAAAAGGACATTGCAGCTGAGATTAAATATACAGGCAATGTTGATGCGGCTTCAGTGATTGGTAAAGCAATTGCTGAAAAATCAAAATCAGCCGGAATAACAAAGGTCGCATTCGATCGCTCCGGTTTCAAGTTTCACGGCAGAGTAAAAGCATTAGCTGATGCCGCACGTGAAAATGGCTTGGATTTTTAACAGGATTTTATAATGGCAAAAGTAGATTCACGCGTAGAG
Source organism: Gammaproteobacteria bacterium (assembly GCA_027858635.1). Lineage (GTDB taxonomy): Bacteria > Pseudomonadota > Gammaproteobacteria > SZUA-229 > SZUA-229 > LH-M37. The sequence goes on from JAQICG010000360.1 coordinate 5,786, forward strand.
AAAGACGATCTTATTGAAAAACTGGTTACAGTTAATCGAGTTGCAAAAGTAGTTAAAGGTGGTCGCCAATTTGGTTTTACAGCTTTGACTGTTGTTGGTGATGGCAATGGCACTGTAGGTTTTGGTTATGGCAAGGCAAAAGAAGTCCCCTTAGCCATTCAGAAGGCTATGGATAAAGCTAGAAAGAACATGCGAAAGATTGATCTTAAAGAAGAAACTTTGCAGCACGCAATTACGGGTGTTCATGGCGCAGCCAATGTATATATGCAGCCGGCATCTGAAGGTACGGGTATTATTGCTGGTGGTGCAATGCGCGCTGTTTTTGAAGCGGTCGGAGTCAAGAATGTATTGGCGAAAATTAATGGTACCCGTAATCCTGTTAACGTAGTACGCGCAACCATTAATGGTCTGACATCCATGTCGTCACCCGCTTATGTTGCAGCTAAACGTGGCAAAAAAATCGAAGAAATAATTGGTTAGGATATAATCGTGGCAAACAAAGAACTAAAAGTAACATTGGTGAAAAGCATAATCGGCCGACTAAAGTCACATAAAGCTTGTGTACAAGGTCTTGGTTTACGCCGTATGCATCAGACAGTGAGAGTTATCGATACGCCTGAAAATCGCGGTATGATTAATCGGGTTTCTTATATGCTTTCAGTCGAGGAGATCTGAACATGTATTTAAATGATCTTCAGCCTGCAGAAGGCAGCAACAAAAACATAAAGCGAGTTGGTCGGGGCATCGGCTCTGGTACCGGTAAAACATCAGGCCGTGGCCATAAAGGTCAGAAGTCTCGTTCCGGTGGTTTTCACAAAGTGGGTTTTGAAGGTGGTCAGATGCCACTGCAACGTCGCTTGCCTAAAGTGGGCTTCAATTCTCGCTCTGCAAGAATCAGTGCAGAAGTACGCTTGAATGAGCTTGCCAATATCGATGCGGCCGTTATTGATATCGCTGCTTTAATCGCTGCGAATATTGTTCCAGCAAGTACCAAAAAAGCAAAAGTATTTGCTTCCGGTGAACTTAATAAGGCTGTGAATCTAAAGGGTATTCTGGCAACGTCGGGCGCTCGTGCAATAATCGAAGCCGCCGGCGGAAAAATTGAAGCCTGATGATTTATAAACCTGCGGATGAATTGTTGTAGATATGAGTGAATCTAAAGGTAAATTCACCGAACTCAAACAGCGACTGCTGTTTGTGCTTGGTGCAATAATCGTTTTTCGCATTGGTACATTTATACCCGTTCCCGGTATTGATCCCAATGTTCTGTCAACATTGTTTGAGCAACAACAGGGGAGCATCCTGGGTGTCTTTAATATGTTTTCAGGCGGTGCACTTGGTCGAATGTCAATGTTTGCGCTTGGGATCATGCCTTATATATCTGCTTCAATTATAATGCAGTTGCTGGCAGCGACAGTTCCCTCCCTGGAGCGAATTAAAAAAGAAGGTGAATCAGGTCGTCGTAAAATTGCGGCGTACACGAGATACTTTACCCTGGTGTTGGCGACATTCCAGTCAATCGGTATTGCTACAGCCTTGCAGACCCAGTCAGTAGGTGCAGAGGCGCTAGTTATTACACCAGGTATTGTGTTTGTCTTCACGGCCGCGATAACGCTGGTCACTGGCACAATGTTCTTGATGTGGTTAGGTGAACAGGTAACTGAGCGAGGAATTGGTAATGGTATCTCTATTATCATTTTCTCCGGTATTGTTGCAGGCTTACCAAGTGCTGTAGGCGGTACCCTTGAATTAGTCCGTACCGGTGAGCTACATACACTGGCGACGATCTTCCTTTTCGCGCTGGCTGTACTGGTGACTGCGTTTGTTATCTTTGTGGAACGCGGCCAGAGAAGAATTACGGTTAATTATGCTAAGCGCCAGCAGGGTCGTCGTTTATATGCAGCACAAAGCAGCCATTTACCGCTTAAGCTGAATATGGCGGGTGTTATTCCTCCGATTTTTGCTTCCAGCATAATTCTGTTTCCGGCCACAATGGCGAGCTGGGTAGGGCAGAGCGAAGGCATGGGATGGTTGCAGAATATAGCGACAGTATTGTCACCAGGGCAACCGATCTATGTAATGTTTTATGCCCTGGCTATTATATTTTTCTGTTTCTTTTATACCGCCTTACAATTTAATGCACGCGATACAGCCGACAATCTGAAAAAGTCCGGAGCGTTTATTCCGGGTATCAGACCGGGTGATCAGACGGCTAAATACATTGATAAAGTGATGACGCGCCTTACATTTGTAGGTGCAATGTATATAACCCTGGTCTGCCTGTTGCCCGAGTTCTTGATTTTGTACTGGAATGTACCTTTTTACTTTGGTGGGACATCGTTGCTTATTATCGTTATTGTAGTTATGGATTTCATGTCGCAGGTGCAGTCCCACTTGATGTCGCACCAATATGACGGCATCATGAAAAAGGCGAATTTACAGGGCTATCAGAGATAACCATCGCTTACAAGGTTTTAACTAACTGATTTATAAAGAAGTTGTGAATCTACACTGATTCGGAGAATGAAAAATGAAAGTACGTGCTTCGGTAAAAAAATTATGCCGTAACTGCAAAATAGTCAGACGTAGCGGTGTAGTTCGCGTGATATGCGCAGATCCACGCCATAAGCAGCGCCAGGGTTGATTTGCTCAGGTATTAACAGTAAAATTACGCGCTTTGTCGCGCACAGACGGTAACAGTATAAATGGCTCGAATAGCAGGTATAAATATTCCATCACATAAGCATGCAGTTATTGGCTTAACGCATATCTATGGTATTGGTCTAACACGTTCAAAAAGCATATGTGAAGCAACAGGTATTGCAACTGGTCAAAAGATCGGCGAATTATCTGATGAACAGATCGAAAGCTTGAGAACCGAAGTTGGTAAGTTCATCGTAGAGGGTGACCTTCGCCGTGAAGTCTCAATGAGCATCAAGCGTTTGATGGACCTCGGTTGCTTCCGCGGTATACGGCATCGTCGTAGCTTACCGCTACGTGGTCAACGCACCAAAACGAATGCTAGAACACGAAAAGGTCCACGCCGACCTGTCACCCGATAGTAATTAACAGGCAGAAAATATAATGGCAAAGCCAGAAACACGTAAAAAAGTTAAGCGCAGTCTCACTGACGGCGTGGCACATGTTTACGCAACATTTAACAACACCATCGTAACGATCACTGACCGGCAGGGCAATGCTCTGGCATGGGCAACAGCAGGTGGTTCCGGTTTCCGTGGTTCTCGTAAGAGCACGCCTTTTGCTGCACAGGTTGCTGCAGAGCGCGCCGGTACACGGGCTAAAGATTATGGCATTAAAAATATGGATGTGCTGGTGAAAGGGCCGGGTCCAGGACGTGATTCTGCTGTGCGTTCACTCAATAACATAGGCTTTAAGAGTACTAATATTACAGATGTAACGCCTATCCCCCATAATGGTTGCCGTCCGCCAAAAAGGCGTCGTGTTTAAGATCGGAGAGTATTAAGTGGCTAAATATACAGGTCCAAAGTGTAAGCTCAGTCGTCGTGAAGGCGTTGATCTTGAATTGAAATCATCATTGCGTCCGCTTGAGTCCAAGTGCAAGCTGGATCAGGTACCTGGACAACACGGTGCGCGTCGCACACGTCTGTCAGATTATGCATTGCAGTTACGTGAAAAGCAGAAGCTACGTCGCATCTATGGCGTTCTGGAAAAACAGTTC
>JAQICG010000387.1 GCA_027858635.1 Gammaproteobacteria bacterium
CCGGTTGCCGCCGCCATCGGCGGGGCAAACAATCGCGCCATCGCGGACAATATAGCCGGGACCGGCTCCACCGACCAGTTTCCAGCCGTTGAGCGTCTGCTGTCCAGCCCAGTTTTTGACCGCGGCGAGCATAAATCCGGCGATGACCGCCAGCACATAACCAAACAGCATTTCATGAGCGTGCCAGAGGATGGTATCGATGCCGAGCAGGGGCAGCGGCCATTGAGACAGATAAAGGCCTGCCCATGCAATCATGGCGATAACCGAAAAGATGCCTGCGCCAAGAAAGAAGGGCCGGAAGCCGAGCTGCCAGAGTGCAATTTTGGGGGCTATTGCAGGATTTGGTTCAGAGATGTTTAGCATGAAAGAGTCCGATGGCAGTGTTGAGAGTATGTCTGGTTACACTATTATTGATCATGCAATAAAACAAGGTCAATCAGAAGTTATTTGTAATCACAACGGAAGCCATTTTTTCAGGATTTGTTTTAATTGCTCAATATTTACCGGTTTAGCAATAAAGTCATTCATGCCCACATTCATACACTGTTGTATATCATCCTGCATGGAGTTGGCGGAGATGGCGATGATTGTGGTGTGCTGGTTGATGCCATCATCGTTGTTACGAATTGCGTGGGCCAGTTCGTAACCATCTATTTTTGGCATTTTTATATCGGTGAGAATAATGTCATAGATATTGCTCTGTAACTCCATTAGCGCTTCCTGACCGTCGCTGCAGAAAAAGGCCTTATAACCCAGCGATTGCATTTGCATTTTTAGCACTTCCAGATTTAGTTCGTTATCTTCGGCAACGAGAATGCGCGCAGTACGACTTGCTGGTTCAGCGATATCATTTATCTGTGCGTCGCTGTTTTTGTCTTCATTGAGGAAGCAGGCGGATGAAGAGCGTTTCATATTTACCCAGAAAACAGCGCCCTCACCGGGTGTGCTTTCAACGCCAAGTTCACCGCTCATGAGTTCAACCAGTTGCCTGGTAATGACAAGGCCAATTCCAGTACCCTCTATGTTAGCTGCTTCAGCACCGAGACGGTTGAATGGTTCATATAAATGCAGGATCTTTTGCTTGTCGATACCGGCGCCGCTGTCACTAACATTAATGCGCACCGTATCTGCTTTGTGCTCTGAGCAATAAATTTCGACCTGACCACCTGCCTTATTGTATTTTATAGCGTTTGATACCAGGTTTAGTAGCACTTGCTTGAAGCGGATGTAGTCGGCAATAATGATATATTCGTTGCCATTTTCCGGGTTAAATTTTATTGAAATATTGCGAGACGAAGCCTGTGTTTTTGTTAACGCCAGACAGTCATTAATGACTTCGGTTGTTGAGACAGGCTGCATTGAAAGGCTAATATTGCCGGATTCAATTTTTGTCAGATCCAATATTTCATCGATAAGAATCAACAGGTGTTGGCCTGCGTTGTAGATTTTTTTAGCGATATCTCTTTGAGAGTCAGAGAGTGTTTTATCGTACTCGGAGAGTTGGGAAAAACCCATTATCGCATTGAGCGGTGTTCTGAGTTCATGGCTCATTCTGGAGAGGAACTGGGACTTGGCCTGGTTGGCACGATCGGCTTCAATTTTGGCGGCGATTAATTCAGCTTCAGTGTGTTTCCGTTGTGTTATGTCGTAGAGGCAACCAATAATGCTCATCGGCTCGTTGTGGTCATCATCGATGATTTTGAGTTCTTCATAATCCCATTTGTAACCACCGTCGTGAGTTTTTATGCGGTATTCATGTGTTAAAGAACGACTGCTTAATATGTTATTGAGTTCTTCAAGGGCACGGGTTTTGTCATCCGGGTGGATCAAACTATTCCATAGCTCGGGGTCATGCATGAGCTCTTCAGAGCTGTAGCCAAATATCTCGCGCGCATTATCGCTGATAAATGTCACCGGGTAGCCATCACTGAGTTCGCGTGTGTGTATAACCACCGGGCTGGAGGTTAGCAGTTGAGTTAATCGAGCCTTGCTCTCAATGAGGGCGCGCTCGGTGTTCTTATGATTTTCGACTTCCTGTTCCAGTGTTTTTGTGCGTGTGATAACTGTGTTCTCCATGTCATCGTGCGCTTTTTTGAGTTCCCGGTAGGGCCGGGTGAGCGTTGATTTAACCAGGATGTCAAAGATCAGCCAGAAGGAGAGGATCTTGACGATGTGTCCGCTCTTGTTATAAACGTCATCAATGGCGGCGTAGAGCGTGAAGATAGTTTCCGCGATAATGGTAAATCCAATCGCTATTATTAACAGGGTGAGCAATCTGGGCTTGAGTAAATGACGTTTGCTCCAGAGGTGGACGCAGGCGGTAAATAATATGGCGATGATTAGGTATTCGCTGTAAATTTTGAAGTGCGTCAGGCCGGTGTCGGTAT
>JAQICG010000033.1 GCA_027858635.1 Gammaproteobacteria bacterium
ACTTCCGCAGCCAATTCATCATGAATCCGACATCATCCTAGTCACACAGAACTAAAAGGATCATCATGAAAATCACCATTATCAGTGGCAGCCACCGCAATCCCTCACAAAGCGAAAAAGTCGCCCGCCATATCTGTCAGACCCTTGAAGCCGAGCACCCTGACATAGAACCAGAGGTTTATTCCCTGGCCGATAACCCGCTACCGCTCTGGGACCAGACCGTATGGGAAGACAGTCCCGAATGGAACCAGCGTCTGGCGCCATTAAAAAAACAGCTCAGTGAAAGTGACGGTTTTGTCATTGTCTCGCCCGAATGGCACGGCCAGGTTCCTTCCGGACTAAAAAACTTTTTTCTGTTATTTAATCGCTTCGAACTTGGCCACAAACCTGCACTAATCGTCACCGATTCATCCGGTGACGGCGGCACTTATCCGATCGCTGAACTGCGTATGAGCAGTTATAAAAACAACCGGCTTTGCTACATCCCCGAGCATGTGATTTTGCGTAATGTTGAAAGCATACTCAACAAAGACGCCGCTGACAATAATGCCGAAAGTGACGCCTATTTCAGAGAACGCATCTCGTGGGCACTGGGTATTTTGAAAGGTTATGCTGCGGCGCTGAAAACTATGCGTGAGAGCACGAAAATTCATCATGATAAATTCGGCAACGGGATGTAGAGATAGTTGGCAGATAAAAATAAAAGCTTCAGTCCGCGAAGAATGCCAAAGACGCGAAAAAAGCAAAACAATAATTGTTAATGGTTTTTTCGCGTTCTTCGCGTTTTTCGCGGATATAGATCTTGTTCTTATTTTCATCTGTGTTTATCTGCGTTCATCCGTGGACCAATGCCTTAAATGCCCAGCTTTTAACTGCCAACTAACATCCTTGAGATAATCCACTGAATACAATAAACTTTTTTCAAGATAAGCAAAATCTGCAATTGGCATGCTAAAAAGCCTGGTATTTTCCAATCCGGTTATCGTCCCCGGGCTGTTTACTCTGCTTACCGGCGGCACCGCTGCCGCTCTGGCTTTTCTCACCGGCTATCTGCTGCGACAGACCTTTGGCATTGCATAAAACGAACCCAGGGAGATGAACATGGCCAACTGCGAGTGCAACATAGAGATCAACAATCGTGAACAGGGCAAAGTTTTAATTATTTTGCTGGGCATTAATGCCCTGATGTTTTTAGTTGAAATCACCCTGGGCATCATCAGCGAATCCACCGCCCTCATCGCCGATTCCCTGGACATGTTAGCTGATGCCACCATCTATGGCATCTCGCTGTACGCCGTTGGCAGAGCCGGGGCGCTTAAAATCAGAGCCGCTCTTGCCAGCGGAATTTTACAGCTGCTGTTTGGCGTGGTCGTCGCTATCGACGTGCTGCGCCGACTGATCTGGGGCAGCGACCCGGAATCACTGCTGATGATAGCGGTCGGCCTACTGGCGCTGATTGCCAACACAATATGCCTTCTGCTCATAGCCAAACATCGGAAAGGTGAAGTGCACATGCGCGCCAGCTGGATTTTTTCCAAAAACGATGTCATCGCCAACCTGGGCATTATTTTCGGCGGCAGCCTGGTCTACCTTCTGAACTCAAGATTTCCAGACCTCATCATCGGCATGATGATTTCAATTCTGGTTATGCGCGGTGGTCTGCTCATTATTAAAGAGGCTAAAGCCGAGCTTTAACCGGCCATGCAGGATTGTTGTTATTAGCTTAAGCCCTGTACATTAGATAAAATGCCAACTCATTATTAAGCGTAAATCAAACTATGACTATTGCAGAATTCGAAGAAATTTCTTTAATCCTTGGCATCGGCGGTCTGATGCTATTTATGATTTTCATTCTCTACAAATTGGCAGAAGAGTCCAAAGCGGGCAAGTTTGGCACCCTGGTCATTTTCTTTTCGCTGGGGCTGGGCTTTGTCGGCTTTGCTGCAAAATATATCATCAAGCAATTTCTGGAGAATTAAGCCGACTATTTATCCGTGGTCATGCAGTTTACAAAAAATCATTCGACACAAAAACACTGAAAAAAAACTCTATTTTTTATAAACACACACTGGCAGCGTCTGGTATAAATAACTTCGTGGAATTATGATAGCTGTAACGCGTTTTATTAAAACGAATATTTCCAACAGGTGACGTTTATGAAAACCAAATTACCTTCCAGCCGGTTATTTATCTGCTTAGCCTCTGCCGTGCTGTTATCGGCCTGCGCCTCTCACGTTCCGCCGGAGATTCAACAGTCGCTGGAGGGTGCACCCTCTCTGGCAGAAGTTCGTGATCAATCCCAGGCCTATATGTCACAAAAGGTACGCTGGGGCGGTGTTATTATTGATCTTGAAAACCGGCAGAATACCAGCTGGCTGACCATTCTCGCCTACCCGCTGAATGAGCAGGGAAAACCTCAGGTCTCCGATCACAGTTCCGGTCGATTTATCGCTGAAGTCAATCATTTTCTAGAGCCTTCAGTTTACAGTCGTGATCGAAAAATCACCGTGATCGGCCGCCTTACCAAGACCGAAACGATCAAGATTGGCGACTTCCCTTATGAGTATCCGGTAGTTGAAACGTCACAGCGTTATTTATGGCCGACGGAGCAGGAAATGTCCGATTATAATTACCCGCCCTACTGGTGGTATGATCCCTGGTATCAGCCCTATTACCCCTGGCACTATCCCTATTATCCGCACTACTATCGTTGAGGCGGCGAAGGAGAATAAGCATGTACCAAAAATTTATATTGTTTGCCCCGGTGGCTTTACTCATAACACTGCTTGCAGGATGTGCGACTACGCCCGACTTCGATACCTCCGGTGTCGATCGTTCGCTCACCCCTCGCAGCGTTGTCGCCGAACCTGAAGTCAGTCGCGGAAAGGGCGTGCTCTGGGGCGGCACCATTCTCAACACCAGCAATCTGGAAAACATGACGCAAATCGAGGTTCTGGCCTACCCGCTCGATTCATCGCAGCGGCCTCTGCTGGAGGAACAACCACTAGGGCGGTTCATGGTTGAACACAAGGGCTATCTTGAACCCACCACCTTTGCTCAGGGCAGACTCATTACCGTCCTCGGCAACATCGGCGATACCCAGAGTGGCAAGGTCGGCAAAAGTTCGTACATCTATCCGGTAGTGATTGCCCGACAACAGCACCT
>JAQICG010000416.1 GCA_027858635.1 Gammaproteobacteria bacterium
CTGACTTCTATCGTTATTAAATTTGAAAATAATCATGATAAAACTCAGGATGATAATCAATGAGGCGCAAACCATCAGCGGCCTGTTAGCGGTGTAAATTGCCAGAACCAGCCAGCCGAGATTGCCCAGAACGGTGAAAACGATCATCAGCATGGAGACATCGCGGGTCTTTTTTGTAGCAATGGCCTTGATCACCTGCGGTACCAGAATAAGGGTGGTGAATATCGCCGCCAGCCAGCCTGCTATTTCATCTATTGCCATGTTTTTCGCCCTATGGAATTATTGGTTATCAGTCAGTAAATCGATAATGTGTTCTTCAATCTGGTCCGGGTGAATGGCCTCTTCGCTCACTGCAAATTCGCTAACCGAAACTTCAGCCTCAAGTGCCGATGCCGAATTTAAACTCAATAGCGGGTGCCAGTCGTGCAGTGGCTGTCCCTGATGCAAGAGACGATAAGCGCAGGTTTCAGGCAAATACTCCACCATTTCCGCCAGCTCGGTTTTCAAATTTATGCAGGCGGGTACCGCCTTCAGTCTGTGTTCATAATCCGTGCAACGGCAGGTTTCCAGATCAAGCAGCTTGCAGGTGACGTTGGTGAGATAAACTTTAAGGCTGTCTTCATCTTCGAGCTTAATCAGGCAGCAGCGACCGCAGCCATCACATAAAGACTCCCATTCTTTATCGCTCATTTCATCCAGCGATTTTGTTTCCCAGAACTTAATTGGATTCTGCATGCATCGTTACCAGTAAGGCCACAGGTCCCAGCGTGAGTCCAGTTCCTTCTGGCAGGTTTTCAGCTGCGCTGAATACTGTTTGGCGCGCGACTCAACCTTTCTTGCGACCTTCATCAGCCACGGTTTTTTCAGATAGGTTTTACGTTTGAAGCCGCCGTGGCCTTCATGGTAGGCCAGGTACTGGTTGTAGGGATCCCATTTGGAAATACCGAGACTGCTATGGGTTAATTTCCCATACCAGCCGATGAAGTCAACGGCGTCATCAAAGTCATCTCGATCCGCGCCCCGGTTGCCGGTCTTATCTATGTACCAGTCCCAGGTTTCATCTTTTACCTGCGCGTAACCGTAGGCATTCGATTTCCTGCCGATGGGAATAATCCAGAGAAAATATTGCATTTCGGTTTTGGCGTTATAGGTAAAACGTGATTCCTGATGAATGATCGCCAGCTGCACATGGATGGGCACGCCCCATTTCTTGAAACTGTCGTTGGCGTCATCGTACCAGTCATCTTTTTCAAAAAATATTTCGCAGCTGTCAGCCTGATGTTTTGGCGGCATGGTCGAGCAGGCAGCGCTCAGAGCGAGCAGCAGCATCAAGACTAAATATTTTTGCAGACGACAGAACATATTACAGCTTAAGGTTCGAGGCGATGGATCAACCACTGCCCGTTTTCGTCCTGCTGATAAAAGAAACAGTCGTGCAGACGATCATCTCTGGCCTGCCAGAACTCCAGGGTGTCGGGTATTATTCGATAGCCGCCCCAGAAATCAGGCAGCGGGATATCACCTTCGCTGAATTTGCTTTTCATCTGTTCAAACATGGTATCCAGCAGGGCGCGGGATTTTATAACATTGCTCTGCCGTGAGGCCCACGCACCAATCTGACTGCCGCGTGGACGGCTGGCAAAATATTTTAACGATTCAGCGGTGGATATTTTCTCCGCCTGCCCGGTTACTTTTACCTGCCGCCCTAACGGATGCCAGGGAAACAGCAGGCTCACCTTTGCATTGTTATCGATGTGTCCGGCTTTGCGACTGGAGTAGTTGGTGAAAAAAACAAAGCCATTTTCATCAAACATTTTCAGCAGCACCATGCGTTGCCAGGGCTGGCCGTCAGCGTCGACAGTGGCCAGAGACATCGTAGTCGGTTCCGCCAGATCGGATTCCATGGTTTGCTGATACCACTGTTCGAATTGGTGATAAGGATCACTCGCCAGTTCCGTCTGGCTCAGACCTTGGGCCATGAATTTTTTGCGTAGTTGTTCGGTTTCAATCATGAGTTTTAGTGGTACGATTAATGGCTGAGCTTTTTCTGATGGCGAATGCTAACCAGCAGGCTAAGGCTCGTTGTCTGACTAGGAGTCTGTCTGGCTTGAAGAATCGAAGCGAATTTGCAGCCGATTTCCTTTAAGTCAGACAGGCTCCTAATCCAAATTATCAATATCGTCGAGCTGGTTGATAATGGCGATATACTGACCAATGGTCTCATTTTCAAGCTCATGATCGGCACTTGAGAGAAAGCGTTTTATCTCTTCCAGTGCCTCTTCCTGCCGATCCATTCGCCAGAGGGTGTTGAACAAACCGATTGAAAACTGGCCCACGCGGGGTTCCAGCAGAATCAGTCTTTCAAAAACCATTTCCGCTTCGGCGTATTTCTCCATGGAGAAATACGAACCGCCGAGCATGATCAACGCGGGTTTGTTGGTGGGATCTTCTTTTAAGACTTCCAGCAGGCACATGCGTGCTTCATCGTGCTGATTAGCGGCAATAAATTCTTGAGCCTGTTGCAGTTTTTCTTCGCTACTCATTGGATATATAGATGACTATGTGTGGGTAATTGGTAAATATTTAACTCGAATTATACATCAGCTGAAATTCAGCGCCTTGTAAATTAGCATAGCCCCGCTAAAAAGCAGCATGATGCTGATGATCTGATTAAATCGATGCTGATCGATTTTAATATGCAAATGGTTGCCGACGTACATGGCCAACAGCAGCACGGGCAATAAAACGGCGACCAGTGTGAGTGACTGCGTGCATTACAGTCCTGTGCTGGCATAGGCAAATACGCGGGTGCCGCCATCGATTAAAAAAACCATGGCGATGGTGGCTCTAAATGCGCCCTTGTCGAGCTTGCGCATTTTTAGATAGGCGACATAAAACGGCCCGCCGGTGCCAAACAGCGCACCCACCAGACCGCCGCAGCTGCCCGCCAGTATGGGACTGCGTCGACTGCCGGGGACGGTGTGAATGGCTAACAGAGAGTAGATCGAATAGGCCAGCACGAAAATGCCCAGCCCCATTACCAGCAGTCGGGTTTCGTTATTCACCAGCAGCCAGATCGCAATGCTGATACCCGCCAGAGAGAATGGAATGAGCGGCAGCAGATCCCCCCACACCACCTGCTTTCTCAGTTGCAGGCTTTGCAGGATGGTGCCGGTGTAGCTCAGCAGGCTGAATACCGGCACGATAAATTTAAGCGGCAGGATCAATACCAGAAAGGGAATCGCTACCAGCCCGGCACCGAAGCCGGAGAGGCCTTTGACCATGTAGGCGGCAAAGATAATGACGATGCAGAGCAAGATCTGTACGGGCGATAGCTGTAGCAGTTCCACAAACATGAATGCTAGAGCTCTACTCGGGGTACTCGGCAAATGCGGGTAGAACATCGTCCTGACACGACCAGCGGGCGCGTGAATTCTGGAATATACGCGCTTCCGGTTCCAGGCCCGGTGCGTGATCGAGCGAGCCGGCCGGAATCACCGCGCGCCCGCTGGCGGCGTCATAACGTGGCAAGGGGCTGCCGCACTCTGTGCAGAAACAGGTGGCGAAGCGCTCGGCTTCGGGCACTTTGTAGCGCGCGATGTCGGCCTCGCCCTGCTTCCATGTCAGCGAACACTGCTCGATAATGATTAAGCTGGTATGGCCTGTACCGCTGGCCTTGCGGCAGCGTTGGCAGTGGCAGTGGAAAAAATGCGGTGTCAGTGCGGTGGTGTCGGCGTTGATTTCATAGGCGACACGGCCACACAGACAGCTGCCTTCGAGGTTGAGTTCAGACATGGCGTTTGGGCTCGGTTAAGGCGCAGATTTGCCGGTAATGCCGGCGGTCAGAACGAAGCGCATGGCTTCATCCATACTCATGTTCACCGGGCGAACTGAATCGC
>JAQICG010000095.1 GCA_027858635.1 Gammaproteobacteria bacterium
CCACCAGATCGGCCTGTCGGCATTCCCGGGCGATAACCTCGGGTGTTGATAGATGGGTAATGAGCGCCGGATAGCGGCTATGCAGCTGCGCCAGTCTCGATTCGAGCAGATCGAAAACGTGCACCTCAGCCTCCAGCCCCAGCGCGGTGCTCACCGCGTGACTGCCCGCCACCCCCGCGCCCAGCACCATCACCCGTCCGCGCTCGGCACCGTCGACTCCGCCCAGCAACACGCCGCGTCCACCGGTCGTACTAAACAACAAGCGGGCACCCCGGATAATCGACAAACGCCCGGCAATCGCACTCATCGGTGCCAGCAAGGGATACTCGCCCCTGCTATCGGCCACCGCCTCAAAGGGAATGGCCGTCAGACCCAGTGTACACAAAGCCTCTACCAGCGCCGCATCCGCCGCCGGATGCAGATAGCTGAACAACAGATGATCGCTGCGCAGATATTGCAGATCGCTCGCCAGAGGCTGCTTCACCTTCACCACCAGCTCTGCCGCCGCAAACAACGCTGCGGCTGAATCGAGCACCACAACCCCCGCCGCCACATAATCCGCATCGGCATAACCGCTGCTCACCCCGGCGCCCTGCTCGATATAGACAGACTGCCCATCGGCCACCAGCATCCGGCAATCCACCGGTACCAGAACCACACGGCCTTCACCCTGCATGGTCTCTTTTGGTATTCCTATTTTCATTAGTGATTCGCCTCCATTAAATAGATTTGCCGAAGTTATTATTGATAGTACAAAAAACCGTTCACCGCAGAGGCACAGAGAAAACCTTGAGCTTTATAAGTCATAGTTTGTATTTAAAGTGCATTGTACGTATCAAGATTTAATAACGCAGCTGTCCTTATATTAATTATGGTTTTCTCTACGCCTCTGCTATGAACAGATTTCTTTCTAATATTTAAAAAAAAATATTTAAAAAACAATATTTAATACCATATTAAAAACACTCATACCAATATACTCTGCGCAGATGATTTAAGATTTGCTAATATAACACCCAATTTAACGAACACCGACATTTCAGGAGAACATCATGAGCGAAACCCGCCACGCACGTCTACTTATTCTGGGTTCCGGCCCCGCTGGTTACACAGCTGCCGTCTACGGCGCACGCGCCAACCTTGAGCCGGTTCTGATCTCCGGCATGGAAATGGGCGGACAGCTCACCACCACCACCGACGTCGATAACTGGCCGGGTGACAATGACCGCGTACAGGGTCCTGAATTGATGGAGCGCATGAAAACGCCTGCCGAGCGTTTTGGTACTGAAATTATTTTCGACCAGATCAGCGCTGTCGACCTCAGCCAGCGCCCGTTCAAACTTAGCGGTGATTCCGGCGCCTACACCTGCGATGCGCTAATCATCGCCACCGGTGCCAGCGCCATGTATCTGGGTCTGGAATCGGAAGAGGCTTTCAAGGGTAAAGGCGTTTCCGCCTGCGCCACCTGCGACGGTTTCTTCTATCGCGGCCAGAAAGTTGCGGTCATCGGCGGCGGCAATACTGCAGTTGAAGAAGCGCTGTATCTTTCCAACATTGCTGCAGAAGTCATACTGGTGCACCGTCGTGACAGCCTGCGTTCAGAAAAAAGTCTTCAGGATCAACTCATGGAGAAAGCCAAAAACGGCAACATCACCATCGAGTGGAACAACAACCTTGATGAAGTGCTCGGTGATGACAGCGGCGTTACCGGCATGCGCCTGAAAAACACTCAGGACGGCAGCACCAAAGAGATTGACGTGCACGGCATCTTTATTGCCATCGGCCACTCGCCTAACACCGGCATCTTCGGTGACCAGCTTGACATTGAAAACGGCTACATCAAGGTGAAAAGCGGCGCCTCCGGCAACGCCACGGCCACCAGTGTAGAGGGTGTGTTTGCCGCCGGCGATGTCATGGATCACGTTTACCGCCAGGCGGTCACCTCTGCGGGCACCGGTTGCATGGCCGCGCTGGACGCCGAAAAATATCTGGATGCACTGCCTCATAAAAAGCAGGGCTAAACCGTTTCAATGAAACTCAGGAACCCGGAACATACTAATGTACCTGGATCGCGCCCGGATTTGGGTCATATTTGGTCGCGCCGATTGAGCAAAACCGTAGGCGTAGCAGGGCTACGGCGAGGATTTTGCGATTGAGGCGCG
>JAQICG010000051.1 GCA_027858635.1 Gammaproteobacteria bacterium
ATCCCATGTTATAACCACCGCCGCAGGCACCGCATCAAATGCGCCGTACTTAACATCAACGAATAGTTTGTCTTTCAGCTCCGGCGGGAATTCCTGAAAAGCCCCGATAAAACCTTTGCTTTCGCCCTGCTTCTCTCTGTTGCCCGGAATCACAGCAATCGATTTGTCCTGCTGATTACGGAGTACTACAAAATTCATCGGCTTGCCCGCACTGCGCTCTACCCGCTCCACCAGCTCATCCCAGCGCTGAACGGGTTCGCCATCAAGCCGTAGCAGCTGATCACCCTCCTTCAGGCCTGCGCCTTCAGCGGGGCTGCCTTCGACGACGCCACCAATTACCGCCGGAAAGTCCGGCCACCAGTGCCTGAAGCCAAGCTCTGCAAGTACATCAGATTCCTGCTCAAGCAGACGTGTCTCATTCAGATCAATAGTTCTGTTGACGATGTTGCCTGCGGCATTTCTGACCTGCACATCCAGCGTTCCACCATCAAGACCCTGGCTAAGCAACAACAAATGGAAGTCACCCCAGGAGAGCACGGTTTCATCATTGAGCTTTAAGATTTCATCCTGATTTTCGAATCCGGATACTTCAGCGATAGAGCCTGCTTCGGGCGCACCCAACATCGCTTTTTCGACAGTGACACCGGAGAGAAAAACAAACCAATAAAGTATAACCGCCAGCACGAGATTAAACACCGGACCCGCCGCCACGATAGCGGTGCGAGCTAATAACGGCTGGGTATTAAAGGCGTAAGGCCGTTCTTCCTCGGCGACCTCGCCTTCGCGCTCATCGAGCATTTTGACATAGCCACCCAGAGGAATAGCCGCGATCATATATTCGATAGTCTGACCATCGACTTGCCGGCGCCAGGTATACAGCGGTTTACCGAATCCGATAGAAAAACGCAGCACTCGTACGCCCAGTTTACGCGCCACCCAGTAGTGGCCGAATTCATGGAAAGTGACCAGAATAGCAATGGCTACGATGAAAAATAAAAGATTATGCAAGATGCTCATATTTATAATTATTGTTTTCCAGCTATATATTCATTAACGATTTCTCTGGCGTGACTGTCTGCGGCCAGAATATTTTCAATGCTTGCGACATCCTGATCAATGGTGGTGTTCACAAGGGTCCGCTCAATTAAAGCTGCAATATCGGTATAGGCGATCCGCTTATCCAGAAATGCGGCCACGGCGACTTCGTTAGCGGCATTTAATATGATGCTCGCCGCGCCTCCCATGCGGATGGCCTCGTAGCAAAGTCGCAAACAGGGAAAGCGCTGGAAATCAGGTTTTTCAAATTCCAGTTTTGCGACCTTGAATATATCCAGAGGTTCCACGCCCGAGGCAATACGCTCGGGGAACGCCAACGCATGAGCAATGGGAGTGCGCATATCAGGATTGCCCAGCTGCGCCAGCACCGAACCATCGACATAGGAAACCATGGAGTGGATGACGCTCTGAGAATGCACCACCACTTCGATATCATCCAGGCTTACCCCGAACCGCCAGTGCGCCTCAATAACCTCCAGCCCTTTGTTCATGAGTGTGGCCGAATCTACCGATATTTTCGGCCCCATATCCCAGTTGGGATGGTTAACGGCCTGCTCCGGCGTCACCGAAGCTAACTGCTGCTTAGAAAAAGTACGAAACGGGCCGCCACTGGCTGTGAGCAGAATTTTACTGATTCCGACTTTGTTTGCCAAACCTGCATTGGTCGTCGGCAGGCATTGAAAAATCGCGTTGTGCTCGCTGTCCACCGGCAGTAATTTAGCCCCGTTTTTTGCCACTACATCCATAAACAGCTGACCCGACATCACCAGCGCTTCCTTGTTCGCCAGCAGAATGCGTTTACCCGCCTCCGCCGCTGCCAGCGGCGGCAACAGCCCGGCGGCACCGACTATGCCGGCAATCACGGTATCAACTTCATCGAGTGCAGCCATCTGACACAGCCCCTAAATGCCTGACAAGACCTGCGTATCAGAACCGGCCTGACGTAAGATTCCGTCCAGCTGTTGGGCAGCATTTTCGTCACACATGACGGCATAACGAGGCTGCCACTGTAGACATTGCTGCGAGAGCGTCTCAACGTTGGTGTTTGCGGTCAGCGCTCTGATTTCGAAATGATCGCTATGCAGGCCGATGACATCCAGCGCGCTCTTACCAATGCTCCCGGTAGAGCCCAGGATAGTGATAACTCTGGACATTAATGCAGGCCTTCAACAGGAATAATCAGCCAGTCAAACATCATGACAAAAACCGGCATGACTGCCAGCACGCCGTCAACCCGATCCAGTATCCCGCCGTGACCGGGAAGGATATTACCGCTGTCCTTGACCTCGGCTTCACGCTTTAAAATACTTATATACAGATCACCCGCCACCGAGAAAATCGTCAGCAGTAGTGACAGACCCAGCAGCAACAGTAATTGCCGATCCGAGAGGTCGAAATAAAAACCCGCAAGCACAGCATAAATAGCGGTCATCAACAAAGCGCCCCAAAGCCCCTCTCGAGTTTTGCCCGGACTGATATTCGGTGCCAGCTTTCTTTTGCCGAATATTTTACCGCTGAAGTAGGCACCGCTATCAGCTATCCAGACCAGCATCAAACTGTACAGCAACCATTCCGCCCCCCGGTCCATGCCATGCACGACATACATCGCAATTATGGTCGACGGTATCACTATAAAGGCGATGGCTAATTTTACTGCCGATAACTGAGCGGCCTTCGCTTGCGGCTGCGCACCTTTAAGAAAATACACCACCGCAAACCACCAGGCACATGCCAGTAACAGCAACAGATAAAGATGTTGAGACAGGTATTCGATAATCAGCCATGAAACCCCACTCACCAGCAGTGCAAACAGCAGCTTCCATACGATGGCACGCACACCACTAAGGCGCGCCCATTCGTAGCCGGAAATAAAGGCAACGAGCAATAAAACATAGAGCAAAACAGTCGTAGGCTGGTAGAGAATTAACCAGATTGCGGCCAAAGCTAACGGCACAGCGGTAAGAATGCGTTGTAATAACATTTATTTAACCATCGTTGCGTTATTGCTTACCTGAGCCGATGTTTTTCCGAATCGGCGTTGCCGCGTTCCATACCATGCGATAGCTTCATTCAGTGTCGCGTCGTTAAAATCAGGCCATAAAGTATCGGTAAAATATAACTCTGTATAAGCCAGCTGCCACATCACAAAATTACTGATCCGACGTTCGCCACCGGTTCGAATAAAAAGATCAATTTCGGATAAATCAGCCAAAGAAACCTCTTCTGACACCAATGCTTCATTAATATCATCAACCGATAATTCGCCGGCGGAAACCTGATTCGCAATACGTTTGCAGGCTTGTGTAATATCCCAGCGCCCGCCGTAGTTGGCGGCGATGGTTAAGTTCAAGCCGGTATTTTCAGTTG
>JAQICG010000232.1 GCA_027858635.1 Gammaproteobacteria bacterium
GCCCGGCAGTAAGCGCGGATGTCGGATTCATAGGTTTCAAACCAGTCCATAAAATACTCCTCTTGATTAATAGTCGTTACAGTCGTGTCGTTACTGAGCAGGTGTCACAGTAACATTCATTATTTGGCGGCAGGCGTGGAAACACCGGCTAATCGACAGAAAACCCGCATGACCGATTCAATAATCCGGTCATTAAAATGATACTCGGGGCTATGGCAGGGTGCCTGATACGCCGTACCTGCCGCTGCCTCCTCGGCCATGCCGATGAGGGCGAAAGCGCCCGGTATCTCATTCAGGTAGTAGCTGAAATCTTCCGATGCCATGATTGGCAGCAGCAGATCGGAGTCCAGATAATGCTCGCCCAGCTCCTGTTGCAGTGCCTGTCGGTAACGTTGTGCCGCTTCGGGGTGATTGATGGTGGCTTCATAACGCGAGCGAATTTCGACCTCGGCGCTAACGCCATAGGTGTGCGCGGTGTTGTGGGCGATCTCTACAATCAGCTCGTTCATCAGCGCACGCCAGCGCGGATCGGAGATGCGAATACTGCCTTCCAGGCGAACGCTGTCGGGAATAACCGTTACATTGCTGTCGGCAATAATCGAGGTGACGCTGACCACCGCCGCCGCCTGAGGCGGCAGTCGCCGACTGACGATCTGCTGTAAATTAAGGGTAATGGCGGCGGCGGCGAGCACCGGATCGCGCGCGGCTTCGGGTTGTGAAGCATGCCCGCCGCGGCCCTGAATAGTCATGTGGAAAGTGCCGTTGCCGGACATCACCGCGCCATCGGGGCAGACAGCCTGACCGGCTCGAAGCGATGGCCAGTTATGCCAGCCGAAGATGCTGTCGACACCGTCCAGCGCACCCTCTGCAATCATTTTTTTGGCGCCGTGACCGCCTTCTTCGGCGGGCTGAAACAGCAGTGTGATCGGCCCTTGCAGTTGCGCCTCCTGCTGTTTGAGCCAGGCGGCGGCACCCAGTAGCGCGGCCATGTGCCCGTCATGACCACAGGCGTGCATTTTGCCGGGCTCGTCCGAGCAGTAATCGAGGGTCAGTTTTTCGGTGATGGGCAGGGCATCCATATCGGCACGAAAGGCGATATGCTCACCGGCTGCCTGAGGTGCCAGCGTCGCAACGGTGCCGTGTTCAGCACAGGCGCGCCAGGGAATCTGCCACGCAGTTAGCTGCTCACGGATACGCGCTGCCGTGTGTTGCTCTTCCCAGGTGAGCTCGGGATGACGGTGAAACCAGTGACGCAGTTCTACCGATTGTTCTACAGCTTTGTTCCAGTTCATTAACAAGTGACTCCGTCAATCCAGGTGAGTTCATCTGGATGACTTCAGCGATAAAATGTCTATCTGCTTAAAAGTATAGAGAGCAGTTATTCAAAATGTGAAATTAAAATGATCGTAGCATTAATGCCGCGCAACACAAAGCGCGGTATCGGGTGTGTGCTTGAAAAGAAAATGAGTGTGAGTGATCTAAATAGTTTTGTTCCTGCCATGCACTTTAAAAGGGCAGCGTTTCCGAACAGTGCACTGATGTAATTGTTCATTCTGGTTCAGGCGTTATTGCCGTTGAGTATCTCTAATAAAGCATTCGCCGGGCTGGAACGGGTTCTGGATTTGTGAAACACCACGCCCAGCTCGCGCTGCATTTTGCCGGTTTTTACCGCTACGATTTTCAACGACGCATCGAGCATGGAGTCGGGAATCACGCCCCAGCCCAGTCCGGTTTCGACCATGGCCTTGATGGTTTCCAGATAATTGGTTTCCATCAATATGTTGGTGTGCTCGTCGAGTTGCAGGGCGCTGTTGATCAGGGCGCGGGTGTAGGTGCCGGTCGAGGGCAGAATCGAAGGCTGTTGCAGCAGCTGTTTGCGGCTGACTTTTTCTTTTGACGCCAGCGGATGATCAGTGGCCACCACGCAGTGCATGGGATCGTGCCAGATCGTTTGCAGCGTGAGCCGGGCATCGGGCTGGCTGGGCAGGGTGACGATGCCGAGTTCGATCTCACCGTGCAACACCTGCTGGCAGGCCTGTTCGGAATCCATGAATTGCAGCTCCAGATCGACCTCGGGATATTGCCGGGAAAACTGCCGCAGCACCGCAGGCAGGCGGTGCAGGCCGATGTGATGGCTGGTGGCGAAGCGCAGGTGGCCACGGGTGGTCTGGCGCAGGTTGCTGATGATACGCTCGCTCTCCTCGAGTTCATCGAGAATGCGTCGATAGCCGGGGATGAGCGCCTGTCCGGCTTCGGTGAGCTGCACGCTCTTACCGATGCGGTCGAACAGTTTGATGTCGAGAAACAGCTCCATGGCCTGGATGCGTTTGCTGATCGCAGGCTGGGTCAGGTGCAGGCGCTCGGCGGCGCGCGAGAAGGAGGCGGTTTCACTGACGGCAAGAAAAGCGCGAATGTTCTGAATGTCCATGCGTATTATCATATAACAATATGGAATGAATATTATAAAAATAATGAATTTGTGTTATTGATGGTTTGGGGCTAATCTCACCCTCAAGATATTTCCCGTGTGGGAAAAACGAACGCCGACAGCCAAGAGTAAAACCCGATGAGCGCTAAAACTTTATACGACAAATTGTGGGATGCACACGTGGTGCGCAGTGAAGACGATGGTACCGCCCTGCTGTACATCGACCGACATCTGGTACACGAGGTGACTTCACCGCAGGCCTTTGAAGGGCTGCGCATCGCCGGGCGTAAACCCTGGCGCGCGGATTCGGTGATGGCGGTGCCCGATCACAACGTACCCACCACCGATCGCAGTGCCGGCATCGAAGATCCGGTGGCGCGCTTACAGGTGCAGACGCTGGACAATAACTGTCAGGAATTCGGTCTCAATGAATTTGTCATGTCGGATATCCGCCAGGGCATCGTCCACGTCATCGGCCCGGAGCAGGGCGCGACCCTGCCGGGCATGACCGTGGTCTGCGGTGATTCGCACACCTCCACTCACGGCGCTTTCGGTGCGCTGGCCTTCGGCATCGGCACCTCCGAGGTCGAGCACGTGCTGGCGACGCAGTGCCTGTTGCAGAACAAAAGCAAAAACATGCTGGTCAGTGTTGATGGCAAGGCCGCTGATGGCGTTACCGCGAAAGACATCGTGCTGGCGGTGATCGGAAAAATTGGCACCGCCGGCGGCACCGGTTATGCCATCGAGTTCGGTGGCGAGGCGATTCATGCGCTCAGCATGGAAGGGCGCATGACGGTGTGCAACATGGCCATCGAAGCTGGTGCCCGCGCCGGTATGGTCGCGGCCGATGCCACCACCATCGACTATGTGAAAGGCAGGCCGTATGCACCGAAGGCGGAACTCTGGGATCAGGCGGTAGCCGAATGGCAGGATCTGCATTCTGATTCCGGCGCGAAATTCGACAAGGAAATTCATCTTGATGCCGCTGCCATCAGGCCGCAGGTGACCTGGGGCACCTCACCGGAAATGGTGGTGGCGATTGATGATGTCGTGCCCGACCCTGATCAGGAAAGCGATAGCGTCAAGGCAGAGGGTATGCGCAAGGCGCTGGCCTATATGGATCTGAAAGCGGGTACGCCGATTAAGGACATTGCCGTTGATAAAGTGTTCATCGGTTCGTGCACCAACTCGCGCATCGAAGATCTGCGCGCCGCGGCTAAAGTCGCGGCTGGCAAGCAGGTGGCTGCGAATGTGAAACTGGAGATGGTGGTACCGGGTTCGGGGCTGGTGAAACAGCAGGCGGAAAAAGAGGGGCTGGACAAGGTTTTCCTCGCCGCCGGTTTTGAATGGCGCGAGCCGGGCTGCTCCATGTGTCTGGCCATGAACGCCGACCGGCTGGAGCCGGGCGAGCGTTGCGCCTCCACTTCGAACCGCAACTTTGAAGGCCGTCAGGGTGCCGGCGGGCGCACCCATCTGGTAAGCCCGGCGCTGGCGGCAGCGGCGGCGATTGCGGGACATTTTGCCGATATAGATTAGTAGCTTTAAATGAGTAGATAGGAATTAATAGAGTTTTCAGCGCAGAGACGCACCGTTTCCGCGCTGAGCCATAACAGGTAATAAATTATGCAGGCATTTACACAACATACCGGTATCGTTGCACCCATGGATCGAGCCAATGTCGATACCGATGCGATTATTCCGAAACAGTTTTTGAAATCGATCAAGCGTACCGGTTTCGGCCCTAATGCATTCGACGACTGGCGTTATCTGGATAAGGGCGGCCCGGACATTGATAATGCCACGCGCCGACCCAATCCGGATTTTGTGCTGAATCAGCCGCCGTTTGATAAGGCCACCATTCTGGTCGCCAGAGAAAACTTCGGCTGCGGTTCGTCACGCGAACACGCGGTCTGGGCGCTGGAGGATTTTGGTTTTCGCGCGGTGCTGGCGCCCAGTTTTGCCGACATCTTTTTCAACAACAGTTTCAAGAATGGCCTGCTGCCGATTGTGCTGGATGCTGAAATTATCTATGCCATTTTTAAGGCCGTCACGCAAAAGCCGGGTTTTGAAATCACCATCGATCTGCAATCGCAGACTATTACCATGGAAGGCCATACACCGGTAAAATTTGAAGTCGATGCATTTCGCAAACACTGTCTGCTGCACGGGCTGGATGACATCGCCCTGACGTTGCAGCATGCGGATGAAATCAGCGCCTATGAGAAAAAGAGAAGTCAGCAGGCGCCGTGGCTGTTTTCCTAGCGGAGTTATTGCATGCGTATTTGTACAGTTAAATGAAGTATCTGCTTAACTGGCTCAGCATTTTTGTCGGGGCGCTGCTGCTCGGCTGCGCGGCTGGCCCGTCGGTATTTGTTCCGGTCGCGTCTTCGGCAGAAAACGCTGCGGTAGTCTATATATACCGACCGGCCAAAACCGCGAATATGATGCTCTCGCCAGCGGTGAGTGTTGCCGGCAACAAAAGCTTCGAGATTAAGAACGGCCAGTATAAGCGGCTGACGCTGTCGCCGGGAAAATACACCGTAAGGCTGGCGGCGACCGCGGGCAACACCCCTGCGCTCGAGCACGATTTAGAGGTTGCCGAAGCGCAGATTTATTACCTGCGGGTAGAGGCTTCGCTCAAGCTGGGGCCCGGCGAAGGCTACCAGCCTTACCGGCGCAAGTTTGAGCTGCTGTCGGTGCCGGCTGAAAAAGCGCATGTTGAGATCGCGGCCTGTACCGATATGGATGGCCGGGATCAGCAAAAAAGCGTAGCAACAGAGGTTGACGACAAAGCGCGCGGAGCAGGCGATGAGGCGGTGTTCTCGGTGGATAAAACCGCCAATCCATTCTCCCGCTGACAGACAGTAGATGGTTATTACCGTATAATCGATTGATTTTATTGGGCGCCTTAATGTGCGCAGTGTAGACAAACCAACAGGAAAACCGGGTTAGATATGAGTAAAAAAATTGCAGTTCTGCCGGGTGACGGCATTGGCGTAGAGATTATCGCTGAGGCGGTTAAGGTGCTGGAGCATCTGAAAAGCGAAGGCCTTGATGTGGAGTTGAGCGAAGCGCCCGTGGGCGGTGCCGGTTACGATGCCGCGGGCAAACCGCTGCCCGATGAGACCCTGGCGCTGGTGAAACAGGCCGATGCGATTTTGTTGGGCGCGGTTGGCGGTCCACAGTACGAAAATCTGCCCAGAGAACTGCGTCCCGAACGGGGACTGCTGGGTTTGCGCTCCGAGCTGGGGCTGTTCGCAAATTTGCGCCCCGCGATTTTGTATCCCCAGCTGGCCGAGGCCTCCTCATTAAAAGCCGACGTGGTTTCCGGTCTGGATATTATGATTGTGCGCGAGCTGACCGGCGGTATCTATTTCGGTGAGCCGCGCGGCATCCGCACTAATGCCAACGGCGAGCGCGAAGGGTTTAATACGCTGGTTTATAGCGAACCGGAAATCGACCGCATTGCCCGTGTCGCCTTTGATATCGCCATGAAGCGCGGCAAGCAGCTGTGTTCAGTGGATAAGGCCAATGTGCTGGAAGTGTCAGAACTGTGGCGCGAAGTGGTGAAGAATGTCGGCGCGGAATACGGCGAGGTAGAGCTCAGCCACATGTATGTCGATAATGCCGCCATGCAGCTGGTGAAATGGCCGAAACAGTTTGACGTCATGGTCACCAAAAACATGTTCGGCGATATTCTTTCTGATGCCGCAGCCATGCTCACCGGTTCGATCGGCATGCTGCCCTCGGCCTCACTGGACGCCAACAGCAAGGGCATGTACGAGCCGATTCACGGTTCGGCGCCGGATATCGCCGGCAAGGGCGTGGCCAACCCCTTAGCCACCATTTTATCGGTGGCGATGATGTTACGTTACAGCCTGGATGAGACGGTGCTGGCAGACAGGATTGACGCCGCCGTCGGTCGCGTGCTCGACAAGGGTCTGCGCACGCCGGATATCATGACGGCGGGCGGCAGACAAATTGGTACCGTGGAAATGGGCGAGGCTGTTCTGGCGGAGCTTTAATTTATTTATCCGCACAGTACATGCTTTTTTTAAACTATTTGAATGCATCGGGGACCAAAGGTTTTAGTTTCTGTCCTTCTGTAGTATGGCTTAACAACAGATACGATTTAACAACAATTTTAAGATTGGGGAAAAATTATGAGTAAAACATTTGATGTTGCAATAGTGGGCGCCACCGGCGCTGTAGGCGAAACCATGCTATCCATTCTGGCTGAGCGTAATTTCCCGGTGGGCAAGGTGTATGCACTGGCCAGTAGCCGCTCGGTGGGCAAGCGGGTCGAATTCGGCGATAAGATGCTGGTGGTGAGTGATCTGGCGGAGTTCGATTTTTCCAAAGTGCAAATCGGCCTGTTTTCCGCGGGTGCCTCCCTTTCTGAAAAGTATGCGCCGATCGCCGCTGCCGCTGGTTGCGTAGTCATTGATAACACCTCGCAGTTTCGTTATGACGAAGAGATTCCGCTAATAGTGCCGGAAGTCAATCCGCACGCCATCGCGGGCTATAAAAAACACGGCATTATCGCCAATCCCAACTGCTCCACCATTCAGATGCTGGTCGCTCTGAAGCCGATTTATGACGCGGTGGGCATCACCCGTATCAATGTGGCTACCTACCAGGCAGTTTCCGGCACCGGCAAGGAGGCGATTTCAGAGCTGGCAAGCCAGACGGCGGCGTTGTTGAACGGGCAAACGGCTAAATGTGAGGTATACCCCAAAAAGATCGCCTTTAATGTATTGCCGCAGATCGATGTGTTCATGGATAACGGTTACACCAAAGAAGAGATGAAAATGGTCTGGGAAACACGCAAGATTTTCGAAGATGAGGCCATCATGGTCAACCCGACGGCGGTGCGCGTACCGGTCTTTTATAGTCATTCTGAAGCGATACACATTGAAACGCGTGACAAGATCAGCGTGGAAAGAGTGTTCGAGTTGCTGTCAGCGGCTGAAGGCGTGACCGTTCTGGATGAGCATAAGGATGGTGGTTATCCCACGGCGGTGACCGAAGGCGTTAACAGCGACCCGGTTTATATAGGGCGTATACGTGAGGATATTTCTCATGAAAAGGGTATCGATATGTGGGTGGTTTCGGATAATGTCAGAAAGGGCGCGGCATTAAATAGCGTACAAATTGCTGAAATTTTGATAAAAGAATATTTATAACCTATAGTTAGTCCAGTAAAGTTAATGTGTCTTCTTAAGGTGCATGATTAGAATAACAACAATAAAGGCTGTTGATCGGGAGCGAAATGCGGTGAGTTCCTGTGTGAAAAGACCAAATAAAGGGGAAATGCAGTGCGTAAATTGATCTTTGCCTTAGCGTTCGGGGCGACATTACTTCCCAGTCATGGATTTGCTCTGGGGCTGGGCGAAATTGAAGTCAATTCGGCGTTAAATCAAAAGCTTGCTGCTCGTATAGATCTGCTTTCAGCAGCGCCCGAAGAAGCTGAATCGTTGCTAATCAGTCTGGCTTCGCGGGAAGAGTTTTTGCGCGCGGGACTGGATCGCCCCATGGTCTTGAGCACGTTGAAATTCGAGACTCGAATTGAAAACGGTGATGTCTTTGTTGATGTGACTTCGCCCAAACCCATTCGTGAACCCTTTCTGAATTTTTTACTGGAAGTCGACTGGCCTCAGGGTCATTTGATTCGTGAATACACCCTTTTGCTCGATCCGCCCGTATTCATGGGCCGCCGGGATAGCCAGGCGGCACCCGCTTCGGGCCGTCCTGCCATGCGAACAGCGGACAGCCGTCCTCAATCGACTGGTACCTCCGTTCCTCCCGTGTCGGCTCCGGCGCCAATGGCTGCTGCAGCCGATGTGTCAAAATCTACGCCGTCGAGAAGTTATGCAGCACCAGCAGCACCCGCAACAGAACGGCGTGTGCAGGCGGGTGATACCGCCTGGAGTCTGGCCAATAGCATGAGGCCCAATGCCTCCGTTTCCACTCAGCAGATGCTGCTGGCGTTGTTACGGGCAAATCCGGGCGCGTTCATAAATGACAATGTCAATGGTCTCAAGCGTGGCTATATTCTGCGTACGCCCGATGCCGACGATATCAAGGCGGCCAGCAGTGAGGAGGCGAGGGCGATAGTGCGCCGACAGAATGCCATGTGGCGTGAATATCAGCAGTCCTCGGTCAGCGACGAACCAGCTTCCGCTCTTAATGATGATTACAGTAAGCCGGAATCCGGCTCTAGCGCAGTTAATAGGGCTGCGAGTAATAATTCCCGTCTCGCTATCGTCAGTGCTGGCGCCGGTTCTTCTGCAGAGAACGAAAGCAAAAACCCATCCGAGCTGAGCGCCAGTGAATTGCGTGAGCAGCTGGCATTGGCACGCGAACGTGTTGAGACCGAACGGGTGGAAAAAGAGAATCTGCAGAAGCAGGTAAGCTCTTTAGCCCAGCAAGTGGATGAGATGAAGAGCTTGCTCTCCATCGAAGATGATGCCTTGGCGGAAATTCAGTCTGTGGGCAGGTCATCCGAAGAGACGAACGCTGTCGATCAAGCCGCGGAAGTCACCGATGAAGAAACGATAACCGAAACCGATACGGAGGTCGGAGCACAGGATACATTGAAGACTGAGGCGGAAGATGAAGCCGCCGAGATTGCTGCTGACGGCGAAGCAGTATTTACAGACGAAGCGTCGGAGCCGGTTGCGGTGGTCGCTCCGGATACCGAGGTCATGATGGATGAAGCGGCACCGGCTGAGTCTGATTATGTCCAGAAGAAAGACACAAGCCTGATGGGTACCCTGCTCGACAACAGAATGCTGCTGGGTGGCCTGTTGTTACTGTTGCTGATTATCGGTGCTCTCGCCTACCTGATTAAGCGTCGTCGCAATAACGCCTCCAATGAAGCTGAAGAATCCGGCAATGGCGGGGCTTTTGCAGCCGGCGAGGAAAATGCACTGGAAGATGTTGCTGACACCATTGACGCTGAATCGATTGACGAGGTAGTGAACGATGAAGATGTAAAAGCGTCCATGGCCGAGGCGGAATTGAAAGAAGAAGAGTTTGATGCCGAAGCGACCATGAGTCTACCTTCGGATACCGATACTGCCGTGACCAGCGCGAATGTGTTGCAGGCTGAAGAGCCGGAAGAAGAACAGGATGATGTGCTGGCAGAGGCCGATGTCTATCTGGCTTATGGGATTTATCAGCAGGCGGAAGAGCTGCTGGAAGCGGCGATTGCAGAGCATCCGGACAAGGACTCATACCGGGTCAAGCTGGCAGAGACCTATTTTGCGGGCAAGAATGCCGAAGCCTTCGAGAAGCTGGGTGTAGAGATGAAGCAGCGCCTGGGTAATGAAGAGAGCCCGGCCTGGATCAAAGTAGCGGCAATGGGCAAAGAGCTTTGTCCTGATGCCGAGGTATTCCAGCAGGCCGATCTGGATGTTGATCTGGACATTAATGACCTGATGCCCAAATCACCTGAACCCA
Organism: Gammaproteobacteria bacterium; assembly: GCA_027858635.1. Taxonomy (GTDB): domain Bacteria; phylum Pseudomonadota; class Gammaproteobacteria; order SZUA-229; family SZUA-229; genus LH-M37. The sequence goes on from JAQICG010000232.1 coordinate 9,893, forward strand.
TGGATTTTGATCTGGGTGAGATTGATAACGGCGGCGCGGATGAAAGTGTACCCGAGCTGGATATGGACTTTGATGCGCCGCTGGATGAGCCGAGCGAAGAGACCGGCTTCGATCTACCCTCTCTGGAAGAGACGCCCGACGAACTCGAATTTGATCTAAGTGAAACCGATGCATTAGAAGAAACTCCGGCAGAAACTTCTGCTCCGCATGAGACGCCTGACGAACTCGAATTTGATCTGAGTGAAACCGATGCTTTAGAAGAAGCTTCGGCAGAAACATCTGCTCTGGAAGACCCGGAAGCGCCTGAGGCGCTGGTCGAACTTGAGTTTGATATGAGTGAAGCAGCCACTGAGGAAGCAGCCACTGAGGAAGCAGAGACAGAGAACGCAGCGACAGAACTCTCTAGTGATGATGACGAAGAAGAGGAATTCTCACTCGATATTGAAGCTTCAGAACTTGATCTGGAAGATTCAGCTGAAACCGATGAAGCAGATCTGGATTTTGATATCTCCATGGATGCCGAAACTGAAACTGAAACTGAAGAAGCCGCACCGGTTAACAAGACTGAAGAAAAAGATGACGAGCTGGACACGGACTTCAGTACGGATATGTCGGACGAAGCCGCACCGATCAGCAAGACGGAAGAAGATGACGCGCTAGACACGGAATTTGGCCTGGATATGTCGGAAAAAGCTGACGTGGAGAGCGAAGAGGGCGAGTTTGACCTTTCCGCCGAAGCCGCTGACTATGATCTTTCGGTTGACGAGGATCTGGAGGGTATGGATCTGTCAGAGCCATTGGATGCGGATGAGATCAACACCAAGCTGGATCTGGCCAGAGCCTATCTGGATATGGGCGACCATGAAGGCGCGCGGGATATCCTCGAAGAAGTAGTGGAAGGCGGCAATGCCGAGCAGAAGAAGGAAGCAGAAGATTTAATGGCACAGGCAGGTTAGTCCGGGATTCGTTCCCTGTTAAAGTTAAGACTTCGAAACAACGGGCTTCTCGTTTAAAATAAAAACGGCATCTATTTAAGATGCCGTTTTTATTGGTGTATTTAAATAAAAGCATTCACCGCAGAGACGCGGAGGCGCAGAGAAAACCTTTTTGGTTGTAAATGCATACGATCTATTTCGGTTCATGTTTTTATGTAGGTGCGAATGAATTCGCACCTACAAGGTTTAATGGCAATAGATTGAAGGTTTTCTCTGCGCCTCCGCGCCTCTGCGGTGAAAAAAGGTTTTAGTCACCATATACAAATTCAAGTCAGAACAATTCAAAATGACAACATCACGCATCGCCATCGGCATTGAATATAATGGCAGCCATTTTAATGGCTGGCAGATTCAGGCGCGCGATGCCCGCACCGTTCAGCATGAAGTACAGCAGGCGCTGAGTAAGATTGCGGTGCATCCGGTGAGTCTGATCTGTGCCGGGCGCACCGATACCGGGGTGCATGCCACGGCGCAGGTGGCGCATTTTGATACCACCGCCGAGCGCGAGCTCAAGGCCTGGGTGATGGGCGGGAACAGTCATCTGCCTGAAGATGTCAGCATTATATGGGCGAAAAATGTCGACGAAAATTTCAGCGCGCGCTTCAGCGCAACCCGGCGCAGCTATCGCTATGTGATTTTGAATCGACTCGCCAGAACCGCGATACACAGCAAACAGGTGACCTGGATTTACGATGCCCTGGATGTCGCGCTCATGCACGAAGCGGCGCAGGCGCTGTTGGGCGAACAGGATTTTTCCGCCTTCCGTTCGTCCAAATGCCAGGCCAGTCATGCGCGCCGAATCATGAACTCCATTCATATCTTCCGCGAAGGTGAGTATATTTATCTGGACATCTGCGCCAATGCTTTTCTGCACCACATGGTGCGTAATCTGGTCGGCTCATTGCTGATGATCGGCAGGGGCGAGCGGCCGGTAAGCTGGATGGGGGAACTGCTGAAATTGAAAGACCGGACTCAGGCCGGACCCACTGCGACAGCGGCAGGGCTGTATCTGGTTGCGGTACAATACCCGCAGGAATATGGCCTGCCATCGACCGGTTTTTTGCCGCGATTTGCTTAACTGCAGGATAACTTTGCTTAACTACAGGATATTTATGCCTTATACGCGTGTTAAAGTATGCGGGATTACCCGAACAGAAGATGCGCTGCACGCGGCGGCTGAAGGCGTGGATGCCATTGGTCTGGTTTTCTATCCGAAAAGCCCGCGTTTTGTCAGCGCCAGTCAGGCCGCCGATATCTGCCGGGGTCTACCGGCATTTGTCACCAGCGTGGCGCTGTTCAAAGATGCCGATGCCGAAACGGTGCAGCAGCTGCTGGAACAGGTGCCGGTCGATCTATTGCAATTTCACGGCAGTGAGAGCGCCGAATACTGCCGTCAGTTTGGTCGCCCCTATATCAAGGCATTGGGGATGGCGGGTGAATCGGTAGTGCCGAAGCGGGTTGAGGCCTATCACGATGCCCGCGGCCTGTTGCTGGATGGTCATGCACCGGGGGCAGCCGGGGGTAGCGGTGAGAGTTTTGAATGGAGTCTGATCCCCGCTGATGTGGACTATCCGCTGATACTGGCGGGCGGGCTTGATGCAACCAACGTGGCCGAGGCGATCAGGATCGTGCGCCCCTATGCCATTGATGTCAGCAGTGGCGTGGAAAGCGACAAGGGCATCAAAGATGCCGCGCTGGTGACGGCATTTATGAACAGGGTGAGACAGGTTAATCGTGAAACCAACTGAAAAATCAACAGGCACAGGCGAGAATGAGCGACAAAAAAGACAGTATTGATTATTCCAGCATGCCCGATGAGCGCGGGCACTTTGGGGTGTATGGCGGCTGCTTTGCCTCGGAAACGCTGATGCAGGCCCTCGATGAGTTAAAAGAGGCTTATCACAGTGCGATGAGCGATGCCGATTTTCAGGCACAGTTTGATGCCGACCTGGCGCACTATGTCGGTCGCCCCAGTCCGCTCTATCACGCCGAACGCCTGTCCAGAGAGACCGGCGGCGCGCAAATTTATCTCAAGCGCGAAGACCTCAATCACACCGGCGCGCACAAAATCAACAACACCATCGGCCAGGCCCTGCTGGCCAGAGCCATGGGCAAAAAGCGCGTCATCGCTGAAACCGGTGCCGGCCAGCACGGCGTGGCCACCGCGACCGTGGCGGCCCGCTTTGGCATGGAGTGTGTGGTTTACATGGGCGCCGAAGACATCGTGCGTCAGGCCCCCAATGTCTATCGCATGAAGTTGCTGGGTGCCACGGTTGTGCCGGTAAATTCGGGTTCAAAAACGCTGAAAGATGCGCTCAACGAAGCCATGCGCGACTGGGTCACCAATGTGGACGACACCTTTTATATTATCGGCACGGTGGCCGGGCCGCACCCTTACCCGGCCATGGTGCGCGATTTTCAAGCGGTCATCGGTCGCGAAGCCCGCCAGCAGATACAGCAGCAGAGCGGGCGACTACCCGATGCGCTGGTGGCCTGTATCGGTGGCGGCTCAAACGCCATCGGCCTGTTCCATCCCTTTCTGGCGGATGAATCGGTACAAATGTACGGTGTCGAAGCCGCAGGTGAGGGCATCGAAACCGGCCATCATGCCGCGCCTTTATGTGCCGGCAAGCCGGGCGTGCTGCACGGCAATCGCACCTACCTGATGGAAGACGCCGACGGCCAGATCACCGAAACCCATTCGGTCTCGGCCGGTCTGGATTAACCCGGCGTCGGACCCGAGCACGCCTTGCTGAAAGACATTGGCCGCGTCAACTATGATTCGGTGACCGACGAAGAGGCGCTGAAAGCCTTTCATCAGCTAACCCGTATCGAAGGTATCATTCCGGCGCTGGAATCCAGTCACGCCGTGGCCTATGGCATCAAGCTGGCGGCGCGGATGTCGCCGCAACAAACCATCATCATTAATTTATCGGGACGCGGCGACAAGGACATCAACACCGTCGCCGGGCTGGAAGGTATTGAGCTATGAGTCGTCTGCAAGCCTGTTTTGAACGTCTGAGTGCAGACTCCAGAAAAGCCCTGATTCCCTATGTGATGACCGCCGATCCGGCCCCTGAAGTGTCTCTGCCGCTGATGCATGCGATGGTGGCAGCGGGCGCTGATATCATCGAACTGGGCGCGCCGTTCTCCGATCCCATGGCCGATGGCCCGGTGATACAGGCGGCCGCCGAGCGCTCGCTGGCATTTCATACCAGCCTGCACAGTGTCT
>JAQICG010000159.1 GCA_027858635.1 Gammaproteobacteria bacterium
TGATGCCCGCATCTGACAACAACCTAGGAGCCTGTCTGACTTGAAGAATCGAAGCGAAAATTTGACTGGGCGAGGACAGATTTTGCCGATTTTGCAGGGCAATAGTCGTTCTATTGCCCAAAAAAGCGGTGAAATATGGGCCGGCCAGGCGACAAGCAGCCGATTTCCTTCAAATCAGACAGGCTCCTAGGTTGTTGTCAGATGCGGGCATCAATCGCGTACAAAAAGATGATAGCCGACCTGCCCTGCTGTTTTATGTTTCAAACACCGCCAGTTACCGGGCAGACCGTTTGCCGCTTTGCTCAAATCGTTACCGGCGTCGCATTCAATGTATATTTTCGCATGAACCGCCAGACATTGCTCGCTCTCCAGCAGTGCACAGCACGACGTGATCACGTCACTGCGATAGGGCGGGTCGATGAAGACGATATCGAAAGGCCGTTCACTATTACGATCTGGCTCAGGATGAGATTTGCGGCGCTGTAAAAAAGCAATGGCATCGCTGCCGACCACATCGATCTGCGGCGCGGATAACAGCTCAATATTGCTGCGCAGCATTTTGACGCTCTGGCTGTCGCTGTCCACCATCACCACTTTTTCCGCGCCGCGCGAAGCCGCTTCAAAACCCAGCGCGCCGCTGCCCGCAAACAGGTCCAGGCAATGGCTGCCCGGCAGCTCCATCTGCAACCAGTTGAACAGGGTTTCTCTGACGCGATCGGTAGTTGGCCGGAGGCCTTCGCGATCCAGGAAGTTCAGCTTTCGCCCGCGCCAGCTTCCGGCGATGATTCTGAGTTGCCCACCCTGATCTGTACTGGTCTGGCCGCGCACCGGCTTGCTTATGCGTGCGCTCATTCGCGCGGCGAACCGCCTTTGGAATCGGCAGCAGTGGCCATCGCTGAGCTTTCACCAGCGGCGATGTCGCCGACAATCACCGTCACCATTTTATCGGCGTCGATGCGATTGGCCATGGCTGCTGCGGCATCATCCCGGCTAACCGACTTGATCCGCTCAACAAAGGTATTCAGATAATCTTTGGACAGGTCATAGAAACCGATCATGGTCAGGTAGCCAAGCAGCTTGTTGTTGCCATCCAGAGTCAGCGGAAAGCTGCCGACAATGTTGCTGACGGCATCGGCCAGTTCATCTTCGTCAGGACCCTCTTTCAGGTATTTTTCCAGCTCTGACCGCAACAGGGTGACCGCCTGTTCAGCCTGATCAGCACGCGTCTGCATGCCCATCATGAAAGGCCCGGCCTCGCGCATGGGCAGAAAATAGCTGTAGACACTGTAGGCCAGACCATGCTCTTCGCGGATGGTTTCCACCAGACGCGAAGCAAAGCCGCTGCCGCCCAGGGTGTGGTTGGCCACATACAGGCTGAAATAGTCCTCGTCGCCGCGCTTCATGCCGGGCTGCCCCATATAGATATGCACCTGCTTTGAGGGGTACTGAATCTGCACCAGCCTGCTCTCAGCCAGAGGCGTCACTGCCGGCAACGGCGCGGCCTGCTCGCCGCTCGGCAACTGCTGCGACAGATTGTTGGCAATGGCTTCCGCCCGGGCTCGATCGATCGCTCCCACCATCACGATCAGGGCATTTTTTGCGACATAATATTTCTGATAGAACGCCTTGATCGCATCCAGATCGAGCCTGGCCAGAGAGGCTTCGGTGCCGCCCGGCGGTTGCGCGTAAGGGTGATCGCGATAAAGTGCCTGATAAAAAGCCTCATTGGCGATGGCGGAAGGCGACTGTTTTTTCGCCGTCAGGGCGACCTTCATTCTGGCCAGCTCACGCTCGAACGCCTGCGGCTTGAAATCGGGCTGCGCCACCACCGCTGACAAGGTTGCCAGCGCCTGATCGAGATAGGCCTTGTCAGTGAGACTGCGCACACCCACATGCGCCATATCGCGCAATGAATCATTCTCCAGTTGCGCGCCCACCGATTCAAAGCGCTCGGCCAGCGTCTGCGCGGAAAGCCCGCCCGCGCCTTCAGCCAGCAGGCCGTTGGTGAGTGCCGCCAGCCCGCTCAGCTCGCCATCGCGGGCGCTGCCGGCATCAAACACCACACGCACATCCAGCATCGGCAGACCCTCGACCGGCACATACATGACCCTGGCGCCGTTGTCCGACTGCCAGTGCTGAATTTCGGGCACCGCCAGAGCGCCGCCCGAAACCAGCATGGCGAGCCCGAACATCAGGCTGGCCGACAGGGATATAAATTTATTTTTCATAGCTTTAATCTGCATGGCGCTCTCCGGTCGGTACGCTGCCGTTCACTGTCGCAGCTTCCAGGCTCAGGGGGTCGAGCACGGCCACGGTCAGGTGCTTGTCGAGCAGATATTTTCTCGCCACCTGCTGCACCTGTTCGGCGGTCACGGCCCGGATATTTTCGATGTATTCATCCTTGACCTGCCAGCCCAGCCCCAGCGTCTCCAGTATCCCCACCTGCATGGCCCGATAAAAACTCGAATCCTGCTCATATACCGAGGAAGCCAGCACCTGCGCAATCACCCGATCCATCTCCTTCTGTTCGGGCGGTGTTTTTTTAATGGCCTCGATCTCTTCTATGATCGCCGCTTCGAGCCGGGCGATCTCCACACCTTTCGCCGGTATCGCGGAGAAGGTCAATAAACTTTCATGCCGCGAATACAGGCTATAGCCCGCGCTCGCGCTGGTGGCCAGTTGTTGGCCCCGCACCAGATTGCGGCTCAGGCGCGCGCTCTCGCCGCCATCCAGCAGAGCGGCCAGCACTTCCAGAGCGTAGGCCTCTTCCGGCGCCTCAGCCGATATCAGTACCGGCACCTTGTAACCCATAATCAGCGTGGGCACCTCTGCCGGTAGCTGCATGGTCATCCGCTTCACTCCGTGTTGCTCAACCTCCTTGCGCGGTTTTATCCTTGGCAGTTCAATCGCGGCCAGCGCGCCGAAATGCTCTCTGGCCAGCTCATGCACGGCATCAGCATCCACATCGCCGACCACCACCAGGGTGGCATTGTTAGGGGCATACCAGTATTTGTACCAGCGGCTTAAATCTTCGATGGTCATGCTGTCCAGGTCTTCCATCCAGCCGATAATGGGCTGCTGGTAGGGACTATTGGCGTAGGCCATGGCGTTAAAACGCTCGTATAACAGCGCCGTGGGTTTATCATCGGTGCGCAGACGGCGCTCCTCCTTCACCACCTCAACCTCCTTGAGAAAGTCGGCCTCATTCAGCAGCAGGTTGCGCATCCGATCGGCTTCCATGGTCAGGCATATTTCCAGCTTTTCACTGCCGATCTGCTGAAAATAGGCGGTGTAATCTTTGCTGGTGAAGGCGTTGTCCTTGCCGCCATTAGCCGCCACGATTTCCGAGAATTTGCCCGCGGGATAGCTCGGTGTGCCCTTGAACATCATGTGTTCCAGCACGTGGGAGACGCCGGTGATGCCGCTGTGCTCAAAACTGCCGCCGACGTTGTACCAGACCTGCGAAACCACGACCGGGGCGCGATGATTCTCGATCACCCTGATCTTCATGCCGTTTGCCAGCTCAAAAGCGTGCACCTCGGTCGGCATTTCCAGAGCCGATGAATTATCGGCAGCCGGTGTTGCCAGCGCGGGAGCGCCCTCGGTCATAAACAGGGTCGCCGCTGCAACCAATACCAGTAGTGAAATATAAATGCGCATTATAAAAATAAAACCCTTAATCTTGAGAGTGCTGGATGATAGGATATCCGGCTCCCATACACCACACTACACTATATATAAATCCATGTTCGGCTTCCGTAAACACAAAAAATCTGACGACAAACGTGATGATAAAACTGTCGAAAAACCGGTCGACGAATCGATCAATAAATCGATTGAAAAACCAGTCAATAGCTCGGTCGACACCGCCGCCGTTGTGCAGACACCCGCTCCGATCGCTGAGCCTGCCCGCACTGATGATGCCGAATCGGCCGAGCTGACGGAAAAGCTGGCCAAAACCCGTCGCGGTTTCGGTGATGGTCTAGCCGATTTTCTGCTCGGCAAAA
>JAQICG010000093.1 GCA_027858635.1 Gammaproteobacteria bacterium
CGCGCCGCCGCGCACGCGGGTTTCACCCAGCTCCAGCAGGCGCGGCGCGTCGAGGCGTGACAGGCGCAGGCTCTCGCCGTTCTGCGCGCCGCGATCATAGAGATCAACAATGGTCTGCAGCACCGGTTCGATCTGGCTCGCCGCCACGGTTATATAGCGACCATCACCGGCATCGAGATAGAGAATTTCAGGCAGCTCGCCGGGCTGGTAATCGGCCAGCAGCTCACTCACTAACGGCAGTAGCGGTAGCTTCTTCCCTTCCACCTCCAGATCAAAACGCAGGCCGAACCAGTCATTCTCCGAGGCATCCACCTCGGCGTCCACCGCTTCAGCATGGCTCAGGATGAACGGGCTTTCCGCCGCCGGTTCGACTACCCAGCCCAGCGCCTCAAGGCGCGGCACGGCGGCATCGAGAAAATCGAACCAGTCATTCAGGGCCGTCTGGCGTCCGGTCGCAGTGCTGTACAAGGCAAATTGCCCCGGCTGCTCCGTCGCGATTACCGCCGTCTCATTGAGCAGCGTGTCGCGGGCAGCAACTTCAGCCTCAAAATCGCGATGGATGTGCAGCAGCCGATCATCCTTCTCGCAGGTGATTACCGGCGCCGGGTTAGCCGCGTCGATCTGCTTCTCGCCATAGCGAAAAGTCAGGCTCATGGCCGCTTCGAATGGTCGCTCGGGATTGAAATGCAGGGACAGATGCACAATCGGCGGCTCATGCAGCTCGTCCACCTGCACTGGTTCCGGTGTCGGCAGTTCGGGATGATGTAGCGCCAGCTGATGGCTGATCCGCCTGGCTTCTTTCGCGCTGACCGGCGGCGCCTTCGCCAGCAGGGCGATTTTGTCCGCAGTGATGCCGGGTGGCAGTTGCAGCTCGCCCACAGCATACTGTTCAGGATCGATATAACAGGGCGGATTGACCGGCAACATCTGTCCGGCTTCCGCCAGCTCAAGCCCTAATTGGTACTGATCGCCCTGTTTCGTCCAGACCAGTATTGCCTCGCGCTCGCCGGAGAGATGCAAAGGTCTGGCACGCTCATTGTCCCAGAAAGCCCGACCGCTCTCCACCATCAGCATCAGCGCGGTATGGCCGGTGACACCGCTCAGGATGGTGTTGCCACTCCAGAGATTGAGTCTGGTGACCTTGAGCAGCGCCGCAATATCCTCGTCCAGAGGCTGCATATAGCGTGGCGTGCTGTAGTGGTTGGTGAGCGTCGAGAGAGTGACCTGACGACCTTTGCCCCACTCACCATTGCGCTTGCGTTTGGCGATGCTGAAAGCCACCTTTATACCGCTACCCTGACGCGGCGTGGGCGAGAGATGATAGAGCAATTTCTCGTCTGCTTTTAGCTCTACCTGCTCACCCCGGCCGGTAAAATGGCCGAGCCACTGCTCGAAATCGCCGGAGGAGACTTTCCCGGTCGACTCCGCTTCCGCTTTCCAGGCAAGGCAGGCGGCCACGACATGCTTGCAGTTGTAATCCATCGGGCAGTCGCAAAATCCGCTAATCTCCAGGCTCTGGCGGGTCTGCTTGAGGATGATTTCCTGTCCATAGAGACTGCTGCCGCGGGCGGTGCTTATCAGCGTGAGGCGACCGAATCCGTCATCGCGGGTTTCGACAATGTCGGCGCGCCCCTGAATGAAATAATCACGGCCGCGTTCATAAGCCCCGTAGCCGCATTTTTTTATCAGCAGCTGGGCAGTCATTAATTTAAAATCGATTTGCAATGTGGACTCGCGATACGGACAGTATGTGAAAAAGAGGCGCAGATTTTACGCTGCCTGCGGCTTCAGGTAAAAGGTAGTCTGCACCTATTCAGAGACAATGGGCGATTTAATGACAGATAAATCGCACTTCATCCCCCTACAGCTATTAACTGGTTTAAACTAAAATATTGGTTTTATTGATTATGAAAACTTCAATCCATTGAAAACCGTTAAAAGCTTGAACAAGAGCGGTATGGATATTGCCATACTCTGGAAGTTCAAAATAATACCTGACCTGATTTGGGGAGTGATAGATGAAATTTGTAAGACTATTATTGATGACGCTGCTGCCGGCCATATCGAACCAGTCCTGGTCGGCCGAACTTTTTGATCTCGGCTTTGGCGACTTTGAAGAAGAGCTGGCGTTAGCGCGTGACGACGGCAAGCAGGGTGTGTTTGTGTTCTTTGAAATGGATGACTGCCCGTTTTGTCAGCGCATGCAGGAAACCATCCTGCTCGAACCCGAGGTCATCGCCTATTTTCGGGAGCATTTCAACAACTACACTTTCGATATCCTGGGCGGCAGCCCGGTGGTCGATTTTGACGGCACTCAATACGACACCGGCAAAGAGATGGCTGAAAAAAAATATCGGGTCAGAGCCACGCCGGTAATGATCATCTTTGACCTGAAAGGCAAGCCGATAGCGCGCTTTACCGGCCCGACCAGAAACAAGGAAGAGCTGATAATGTTCGGTGAATATGCCGTCAGCGGCAGCTACAAAGAGATGCCGTTTACCCGCTACAAACGCGCCCAGTCCAAATAACCGAACAGCGAACCCTCCGTTATGAAACGATTTACTCTGGTCAGCCTGACCTGTCTGATGAGCGCGTTCAGCGTCCAGGCAGAGGAAGCCGAACCTTTGCCGACACCATTGACCCTGGAGTATGTGCTTGAGCTGCCCGCTCGCATGAGCCCGTCGTTTCTGCGCCAACAGGCGAGCGTATTGCAGGCGCAGGCACAGCAGATGGAAGTAACCGCGCAGGACAGCCTGAATTTTGATTTGCAGGGGCGACTGGGCAAACGCGAATATCGAAACGAGGATCAGGATTACAATCTCGCCGCTTTACACATGGGCCTGCCGCTGTACGACTTCGGGCGCACGGCTGCCGGCGAACAGGCCTGGTCGCTGGATGCCAAAG
>JAQICG010000175.1 GCA_027858635.1 Gammaproteobacteria bacterium
CATCGCTGCTGGCCGGTTATCTGCTGCTCGCGGCTAACGAAATGCTGGCGTTGATCTGGCCGGTGATCAAAGCCCTCTCGCTGCACCCCTGGTCCTACTGGGTGCAGGCCGCGCCGCACTGGCCGGTGTTGCTGCTGGCCCTGGTCGGGGTCGCGCTGCTGCTGGCACCCCGAGGTTTTCCCGCGCGCTGGCTGGGGGCGGTGATGTTGCTGCCGATTGTTTTTAATAGCGCCGAAAAACCCGCTGCGGGTGATTTTGAGCTGGCGCATTTGGATGTCGGCCAGGGTCTGGCAGTGGTGGTGAGAACCCGCCACCATGCGCTGGTGTTTGACGCCGGCAACCGCTTCGGTTCACGGCTGGATGCCGGTAAGGCGGTGGTGGTGCCTTTTTTGCGCCACTGGTCGGTGACTCAGCTGGATCGGCTGGTCATCAGCCACGGCGACGCCGATCATATTGGCGGGGCGCAGGCGGTTGTGGATGTTTTTCCGGAGGTTGAGGTGATTGGTCGCGATATAGAGCCCATCGTCGCTAAAAACAAGCATAACTGCCGCCGCGGTGAGCGCTGGTCGTGGGATGGTGTGGAGTTCGAATTTCTACACCCGGCAGAGCGGAGCTCTTCGAGCCGCAATAACCACGGTTGTGTATTGATGGTCTCCGCTAAAGGCGGTCGCCTGCTGATTGCTGCGGATATCGAACAGGAAATTGAAGCCGAGCTGATCAGAAACGATGCCGACCAATTGCAGGCCGAGGTGCTGATCGTGCCGCACCATGGCAGCAAAACCTCATCGAGTCAGGCCTTTGTCGATGCGGTGAGGCCGCAGATCGCGCTGATACCAGTGGGTTACCGCAATCGCTATCATCATCCCGTGTCGGAGGTGGTGGCTCGCTATCGCGCACAAGGGGCTACGGTTCATTACAGCGGCCATGTGGGCGCGGTAAAAATAAGTTTCGATGCGAATAACGGGGTGATGCTGACTGAGGAGTACCGTAGCGATCAGCGAAAATACTGGAATCACGTAATTGTTGAATAAACCATATGAATGCTTTGGACATGACTGTAAATCAAGTAAGATATGCCTCAGATAAAAGACCGGTGACAGCTTCATGCCGGTTCGCGCTATTAGACTTATCGGGTAGGTGAATTGTGTTTGAAATGGTGAAATCCGGTGGTTGGTTAATGATACCGATCATCCTCTGTTCGATGGCGGCTATCGCTATCATCGCTGAACGTTTCTGGAGTCTTCGGCCCAATAAAGTGCTACCCCGGCATCTGGTCGCGACAGTGTGGAATTCGGTGAAAAACGAGACTTTTCAGACTTCAGATATTGAATTGCTGAGCAAGCAGTCGGCGTTGGGGAAAATTCTGAGCGCAGGCCTGGTTAACCGCAATCAGTCCCGCGAACGCATCAAGGAGAGCATCGAAGAGCGTGGTCGTGAAGTGGTGCACGAGCTGGAACGCTACCTGGATATTCTGGGCACTATTGCCTCCATTTCACCGTTATTGGGCCTGCTCGGCACCGTGGTCGGCATGATTGTTGTCTTCACCGCCATTACCACCCACGGCGTGGGCGATCCAGCAGCGCTGGCGGCCGGTATCTCGCAGGCCATGGTGACCACGGCAGCGGGTTTATCGGTCGCGATTGTGAGCCTGATTTTCTACCGTTATTTCCGCCGCCGCATTGATACCATCGTCGTTGAAATGGAAAGCGAGGCCATCAAAATGGTCGACGTATTGCATAACAATCGCTAGTTGCCGATAGAATTATTATGGATTTACGTCCCGGTCATAAAAAAGATGAAGGCGTTGAGGTCAATCTCACGCCCTTGATTGACGTGGTTTTTCTGCTGCTGATTTTTTTCATGGTCTCCAGCACTTTCGATCGCCATGCCAAACTAAAAGTCCAGTTGCCGCAGGCTGAAGCGCAGATGCAACAGCCTCAGGATAACCCTGTGGTGCTGTCGATTGATGCCAACGGGAAATATTATATTGACGATCGACAGGTGGTCAACGAACAGCTGGAAACGCTTAAAAAGGCCTTGCGCCAGACCGTGGGTGAACGCACCGATGTCACCTTGTTGTTGCGCGCCGACGGCCGCACGCCCCACCAGTCAGTGGTGCGCGCCATGGATGCCGCCTCACAACTCGGGCTCACCAAGCTTTCTATTGCTACGGTTGAAAACCACTAGTTAAACCTATTCTTAATGAATTATAAAACCCAAGATCCCGCAAGCTCTTATCAGTATTATCGTCGCCTGCTTTCATACGCGACCAGGCACTGGAAGATTTTCATCTTCGCCATTATCGGCATGATTCTGGTGGCAGGCACCGATACCGCACTCGCCGCCTATATGAAGCCGCTGATGGATGGCGGTTTTATCGACCGTGATCCTGAAGTTATAAAATGGATTCCGCTGCTGCTGATTGTTATTTTTGAGGTGCGTGTCTTTGCCATGTTTATCTCGATGTACGGCATGAGCTGGATCGGCCGCATGGTGATCATGGATTTGCGCGATAGCATGTTTGAACATCTGCTGCGCCTGCCCAAAAATTATTATGACAGGGCGACTACCGGCGAGGTCATGTCGAAGTTTACCTACGACGTCGAGCAGGTGGCCAATGCCACCACCAAGGTCATCACCATTCTGATCCGCGACACATTCACCGTTGTCGGCCTGATAGCGTGGATGGTTTATTTGAGCCCTTTGCTGGCCTCGATGTTTTTAGTGGTCGGCCCGTTCCTGATCCTACTGGTATCGTATGTCTCCAAAAAATTCCGCAAGGTCAGTCGTCGTATTCAGGGCAGCATGGGCGATGTCTCAAAGGTGCTGGAAGAGTCGATCAAGGGCCAGATCGTGGTCAAGATGTTTGGCGGCCGGGAATATGAATCAGAACAGTTTCATAAAATCAACGACAACAACCGTCGGCAAAACATGCGCATGATTGCAACTCTGGCCCTGAGCGCGCCGATCATGCGCCTGATCGTCGGTATCGGTCTGGCCGGTGTAATTTATGTGGCGACTAACGACAATATCATGGGTGTTATTTCTGCGGGCACTTTCGGCTCGTACATGATTGCCATGGCTATGCTGTTTGCGCCCATCAAGCGTCTTGCCGATATCAATGCCGATCTGCAACGCGGCCTGGCCGCAGCGGAAAGTGTTTTTAACTTAATCGATATGGTTGAAGAAAAAGATATCGGCAGCTATACGGTAGATCGTGTCAAAGGTGATATTAAGTTCTCTGATGTTTCATTCAGGTATGGCGCCACGGGTGAAGATGTTTTAAAGAATATTAATCTCGACATCAACGCCGGCCAGACCATCGCCTTTGTCGGACGTTCGGGCAGCGGTAAAACCTCGTTGCTGAATCTGTTGCCGCGTTTTTATGATGTTGTTGTCGGTTCGGTAAAACTTGATGGCCACGAACTATCCGAATACACGCTGGATAACCTGCGTTCGCATATCGCCTATGTCGGGCAGGACATTGTTTTATTCAACGACACCATCGAACACAATATTGCTTACGGCAGTTTTTTGCATGCCGATCATGCGCAGGTTGTAGAAGCGGCAAAACTGGCTTACGCCGATCTATTTATTGAAGCTATGCCTGAGGGTTACAATGCCATGGTGGGCGAGCGCGGCGTAATGCTATCAGGCGGTCAGCGACAGCGTATCGCCATTGCACGCGCGCTGCTAAAGGATGCGCCGGTACTCATTCTGGATGAGGCCACCTCGGCGCTGGATAACGAGTCCGAGCGTTTTATTCAGGCATCGCTGGAAACATTGATGAAGAACCGTACCACGCTGGTGATTGCGCACCGTCTTTCCACCATTGAAAAAGCCGATCTGATTGTGGTGATGGACGATGGCGAGATTGTTGAAACCGGACAGCACGCTGATCTGCTCGCGCGTAACGGGTACTATGCGGCCTTGCATCAAATGCAGTTTAAAGAGCCGGAAGCAGAAGTCTCCGACTGAATCATGAGACCTATTAATGCCTACTGGTACAGCCAGAATCCTGTTGCCTGGTTACTGTTACCGATTTCTGTAATCTACTGTCTGCTGGTTTTTCTGCGCCGGGCTTTATATAAAACCGGACTGTTAAAAAGCTATAAATTACCGGTGCCCGTCATTATCGTTGGAAACATTACCGTTGGCGGTACGGGAAAAACGCCACTGTTGATTGCATTAACCACGCTCTTGCAGCAACAGGGCTGTCGCCCGGGCATCGTTAGCCGTGGTTACGGCGGTACTGTTACAGGTGAACGGCTGGTCAAAGAGAGCGATGACGCCCACATGATTGGCGATGAACCCTGCCTGATTTTAAAGCGTACCGGCTGCCCGCTGGTGGTAGGGCGCGACCGGGTGGCGGCGGCACAACTGCTGCTGGCTAAAAGCGATTGCAATGTCATACTTTCAGACGATGGCTTGCAGCATTATCGAATGCAAAGAGATGTCGAGATTGCGATCGTGGATAAAAACCGCCAGTATGGTAACGGCTACTGTTTGCCCGCCGGGCCGCTGCGGGAAACCGTCTCGCGTTTGAAGCAGGTGGACATGGTGGTTAGTCATTGTAGCGATGCCAACTCAAGCGTCACTCCAAGTCACAGTCCGCATTTTTCCTTGCATTTTTTAGATGCCATCAATCTTAAAACCGATGAGAGTAGAAACATCGAAAGTTTTAGCGTTCAGCCGGTTCATGCGGTGGCAGGCATCGGCCATCCAGAGCGCTTTTTCAAGCAGCTGCGTAAAAATGGACTTGAAGTTATCGCCCACACCTTTGCGGATCACCATGAATTTACCGCCGCCGATTTTGTATTCGATGATGACTGCCCGGTATTAATGACCGAGAAGGACGCGGTGAAGTGTCAAGGTCTTCCGGCGGAGAATCTCTGGTATGTGCCAGTGGATGCTGGTTTGTCAAAAGGCTTGCAGCAGCAGTTTTTATCCAGTATCGATGTGCTGATTCCGAAGGAACCGGCATGAATAAAAAATTCATGCAGCTGCTGGTTTGTCCAGTGTGCAAGGGTAGGCTTGAATACATAAGTAAACGTAACGAGCTGGTCTGCCATCATGATGCCCTGGCTTACCCGGTGAGAGACGGCATACCGGTGCTGCTCGAAGTGGATGCACGCAAAATTAAAACCCCTAATTCAGACTAAACATTCAGGCCAATATAAAAGTGACTCAGAGATATAATTTTTTCGTAACCTGCGCCAAAGGTGTAGAGGACATGCTCGTCAATGAATGCGAGCAGCTCGGCATCACTGATATCAAATCACAGGTCGCGGGCATCGGTTTCGAAGGTTATATTGAAGACGCCTATAAGCTCTGCCTCTGGTCGCGCCTCGCCAGCCGTGTGCTGTTGCGCCTGTCATGTTTTCCGGCGGCAGATTATGACGAGGTCTATGCCGGTGTGCTGACGATAGACTGGGCGTCACATTTCTCTACCGAAAACGGTTTTGCCATCGACTGTTTTTCCGCGCACGAAACCATGAGTAACAGTCATTTCGCAACCCTGCGCATCAAGGATGCCATTGTTGATCAGTTTATGGAAAAGCAGGATGCTCGGCCCAATGTGGTGCGAGACAATCCTGATATTCGGGTCAATGTCTACATCGGCAAAACTGAAACACTGGTCTATCTGGATTTATCCGGCGGGCCGTTACATCAGCGAGGTTATCGTCAGCAGGCCGGGCAGGCACCACTGAAAGAAAATCTGGCAGCGGCGATTCTGATGCGCTGCAAATGGCCGCAGCTGGCCAGTCAGGGCTTGCCCTTGTGCGACCCCATGTGTGGCAGTGGCACCTTGCTTATCGAAGCGGCTTACATGGCGGCCAATATAGCACCGGCGATATTGAGAAAACATTTCGGCTTCCTGGCCTGGAAGCAGCATGATACCGACTGCTGGGATCGCCTGTTCAGTGCGGCGAAGCAGGGCGCGGATATGTCGGCCATTCCTCCTGTCATGGGTTCCGATAATTCACAGAACATGCTGGATGTCGCCAGAGATAACATTGCAGCCGCAGGCCTGTCTGCATACATCAGCCTGTACCAGCAGGATGTTTCTGATGCCATGCCCAATCTGCCGGAAACGCCGGGCTTGCTCGTCACTAATCCGCCTTACGGTGTAAGGCTGGGTCAGACTGAGCAGCTGAAAAATATCTATGATCGAATCGGACGCTCGCTGAAAGAAAATTACGCCGGCTGGGATGCGGCGGTTTTTACTTCCGACCCGGAACTGGCCGGCTACATTGGCCTGAGATCGCATCACAAAAATACCCTGTACAACGGCCCGCTGAAATGTGTTCTGTATCAGTATCACATGCGCGCAAGAAGTATGCTGCCACATGATGCCTGGCAGAAAACTACAGACGATACGGATAAACCTGCGCGCAAACCCTCCGAGCCGGGTAAGTATTCGCCCCGCCAGGCTGATCTGGAGATTTATAATGAAAGCGGCCGGATGTTTGAAAATCGACTGAAAAAGAATTTCAAGCATTTGCGCAAGTGGGCACGTAAAAACGGTATCAGCTGTTACCGGGTTTATGATGCCGATATTCCTCAATATTCCATGGCCATCGATATTTATGAAGACTGGGTGCATGTGCAGGAATATGCCGCGCCCAAAACCATCGATTCCGGCGATGCCTTTAAACGCATTAATGCGGCGTTACCGATTATTGCTTCGGTGCTGGAAATCGACCCCAATCAGGTGGTTTTGAAAACACGGAAAATTCAGTCGGGCTCAGAGCAATATGTAAAGCAGGACAATAAAAAGCGCTCGCTGATCGTGCGTGAGCACGGCCTGAAGTTTAAGGTTAACTTGTACGATTATCTTGATACCGGCCTGTTCCTGGACCATAGAAATGTAAGAAGCCTGATTTACAAATATGCCAAAGGTCGTAGCTTTTTGAATCTGTTCGCTTACACCGGCACCGCGACTGTCTACGCCGCTGCTGGCGGCGCTCGCTCAACCACCACGGTTGATATGTCTAATACCTATCTGGAGTGGGCGCAGGATAATT
>JAQICG010000358.1 GCA_027858635.1 Gammaproteobacteria bacterium
GCCTACTGCCTACTGCCGACTGCCTACTGCCTACTGCCTACTGCCTACTGCCTACTGCCTACTGCCTACTGCCTACTGCCTACTGCAAACTATGAACTATGTTTTCTCTGCCTTCTCTCCACGTCGCTCATATACTAAATACACCAGCGGGATCACCAGCAGTGTGAGCATGGTCGAGGCGAAGGTGCCGAAGATCAATGATACCGCCAGTCCGCCGAATACCGGGTCGAAGATGATGATGAAGGTACCAAGCATAATGGAGAAAGCTGTAAGCAATATCGGGCGCATACGGGTGATGCCTGCGGCGAGTACGGCTTCATCGACTGTGTTGCCTGCGCGCCGGTACTCCAGAATAAAATCGATCAGCAATAACGAATTTCGCACGACGATACCCGCCAGTGCGATGACGCCGATCATCGAGGTGGCGGTGAAATACTGGTTCATGATCGCGTGTCCGGGCAGCACACCGATAATGGTCAGGGGGATTGCCCCCATGACAATTAACGGGATGGCGAACGAGCGGTAATAACCAACCAGCACCAGATAAATCAGCACAATGGAGACGGCGAAGGCCGAGCCCAGGTCACGAAACACATCCAGAGTCAGACGCATCTCGCCATCCCAGCGCACGGCGTAGCCTTCGCCGGTCGGGTCGGACATAAAGTACTGGGTCAGTTTCACACCACTGGGCAGGGTTTTGTTTTCCAGGTAATCCCACATTCTGTACACTGCGTACACCTGACTGGTCTGAGCCAGTTCGCCGGTGACATAAACCACCGGATACTGGTCTTTGTGGCGTATCGGTTTAGGTGCGATTCGCTCTTCAACTCTGGCGATATCCATCAAAGACACCTGCCGTCCCTGTGGCGTGGTGAAGAAGACTTTGGACAAATCTTTCGGTCCGGTGCGATCCGCAGCAGGAACCCGGAAAGTGATCGGCACCGGCTCTTTCTCGTACTCCAGATGCACCGTGCCGACATTCATACCGGCCACATAAGCACGCACTGTCTCGGAAATCGTCGCCGGTGGAATATTGGTGAGCATGGCCTTTTCACGATCAATCACAATATTATATTCAGTCACATCAGCGGTCACTGAATCATCGATATCGACCACATCCGGCGTGCTCGAAAAAACCTCAGTACGAAGCTCTTTGGCGATCTCACGTAAGGTTTCATAATCCGGCCCGTAAATTTCCGCCAACAATGTGGCGCGCACCGGCGGACCGGGTGGATCTTCGACCAGTTTTATATCGGCCCCGGTCTCTTCCTGCAACTTAGCCAGCACCGGGCGCAGACCTAATACAATGTCGATGGATGATTCGTCGCGTTGATGTTTATTAATCAGATTAACGCGCACCTCAGCAACATGGGATCCCTCTTTCAAACTCCCGCCGCGTAACAGACTATTAAAATCGATAACGCCGGCCTGGCCCACGCTGGTCTCCCAGGTTTCAACCAGCGGATGCTCTCTAACTACATCACCGACACGCCGTGCCACATAGTCGGTCACTTCCAGCGCGGTGTCTTCGGGCATATCAATGGTGATCACAAACGTATTGGTATTGTTTTACGGCAGCATTTTGAATTGCACCCACTGGTACACCGGCATAATCAGCACCAGTAACAACACCAGTGACACTGCGACAAAAAACAGATTGCGCGTCCATCGGCTACGAATCAGCTGCTTCAACATGCGGGCATAATTACGTTCCAGAAAACCGTGGCTCTCTTCATGTCCCTTGCCTTCTACTTTCAAAAACCGGTAGGCCGCCCACGGTGCCACCGTGTAGGCAATCGCCAGTGAAGCGATCATGGCGACGAGCACATTGAAGGGAATGGGCGACATATACGGCCCCATCATGCCGGTCACCCAGAACATGGGCAGAAACGCCAGAATAACGGTAAAGGTTGCCAGATTAGTGGGGCGGCCTATTTCATTCACCGCGCGCACTGCGCCGTGCAATCGATTAACACCTTTCTCCGTGTAATGACGGTAAATATTTTCGATCACCACAATCGAATCATCCACCAGCAAACCGAGCGAGAGTATCAATGCGAACAGAGTGATGCGGTTAATGCTCTGGCCAAACAGGTAACCCACAGCGAGGGTGATAAA
>JAQICG010000134.1 GCA_027858635.1 Gammaproteobacteria bacterium
ACTTTTTGATAGACACTTTGCAATAGCAAACGGCTGTCTATATTTTTATAGCGGACATCCGTATCCGGAAAATGCCGGCCTATATCCCCCGCCGCAATCGCTCCCAGCAGAGCGTCACAGATGGCATGGATGACCACATCACCATCGGAATGCGCCAGCAGGCCGTGAGTGTGCGCTACGCGAACACCTGCCAGCATGATATGGTCACCTTCGGTAAAGGCGTGTACATCAAAGCCGTGGCCGATACGCATTGGTATGCCGGGTTGAGCGTGACAGGTCATAAATCCTCCTGAGCCTGCTGGTCAGCCATAAACAGTTCAGCCAGGCGCAGATCACCGGGACGGGTGATCTTGATGTTATCTTCGCAGCCTTCGACCAGTAAGGGTGCATAACCGGAGAGCTCCATGGCCGAAGATTCATCGGTTGCTGCAATACCTTCAGCCATTGCCCGAACCAGGGCATTTTGCAACACCCCGCAGGGGAATAACTGCGGTGTCAGTGCGTGCCATAAACCTTCACGTTCCACTGTCTGCTGCACCATTTCTGAGCCGACAGTTTGAC
Organism: Gammaproteobacteria bacterium; assembly: GCA_027858635.1. Lineage (GTDB taxonomy): Bacteria > Pseudomonadota > Gammaproteobacteria > SZUA-229 > SZUA-229 > LH-M37. Next base: position 562 of record JAQICG010000134.1, read on the forward strand.
GTTTCATGGTGTCGCGTACCGGCAGAGCCAGCAGCCCGCCGGCGTCGTTAAGCGTGGCCTGTGCGATTAACTGTTCAATATCGTTGAGCCGTACGCAGGGTCGCACCGCATCGTGCACCAGCACCCAGTCATTATTAATATCAAAGTTTTCATGCTGCGCCAGCGCCTTCATGGCACTCAGTACCGAGTCGCAACGCTCCCCACCACCCTTCGCCCTGAGTACAGGTTTTGCTGAATTGATCTCCACCTTAGGCCAGTATTGATCATCATCACGTAGGGCAATGGCGAGGCCGCTTATTTTATCCGCGGCCAGCAGGCGCCGAATCGTGTTTGCAAGCACGCTTGCACCCAGCAGTTGCAGATATTGTTTAGGAATATCGGACTGCATGCGACGGCCAATGCCGGCAGCGGGGATCACCGCCCAGATTGAGAAGCTATTCATAATATTAGGGACTAACCGCCGCTTCTTCCAGCGGTGATTGTTTGTTATCGACTTTGTCAGCCTCGCTGGAAATCACCTGATAATAAATTTCATCTTTGCCGATCATACCCAGCTCGCTTCTGGCGCGTTCTTCAATGGCATGCAGGCCTTTTTTTAGGTCCTGTACTTCGGCATTCAGCGCCTGATTGCGTTCCTGTAAGCCATCCACCTGTTGCTGGACGAGATCAAGCTCTTCCTGTAATGACAGAATCTTGGGAATACCGCCGTCGCCCAGCCATATTTTGTATTGCAGCATGAGCAACAAGACAATCAGTATGGCGATAACTTTTTTCACAATACTTCGTTGAAATTAACTGATCACTTCAAATATTTGAAAGCATTTTTTCCGGCATAAACAGCACTGCTGCCCAGCTCCTCTTCAATGCGCAATAATTGATTGTATTTGGCAATGCGATCAGAACGTGACAACGAACCAGTTTTGATCTGACCCGCCTGCGTGGCCACACACAGGTCGGCAATGGTACTGTCTTCGGTCTCGCCGGAGCGATGTGAAATGACCGCCGTGTAATTTGAGGCATGCGCCATGTTGATCGCATTCAGGGTCTCGCTCAGGGTGCCGATCTGGTTGAACTTGATCAGAATCGAGTTGGCAATATTCTTATCGATGCCTTGCTTGAAAATAGCCGTATTGGTAACGAACAGATCATCACCCACCAGCTGCACCTTATCACCAAGCTGCTGCGTCATATAGGCCCAGCCTTCCCAGTCGTTTTCAGCCAGACCATCTTCGACGGTGATAATCGGATACAGGTCGACCCATCCCGCCAGATATTCGGTAAATTCGTTGGCGCTGAAACTCCTGCCTTCGGAACCCAGTGTATAAACACCATCTTTGTAGAATTCGCTAGCCGCCGCATCCAGACCCAGATAAACATCTTTGCCCGGGGTGAAGCCGGCACGGGTAATGGCTTCGAGAATCACTTCAATTGCCTCTTCATTGGAAGACAAATCCGGCGCAAAACCACCTTCATCACCCACCGCCGTATTCATGCCTTTGGCCGAAAGCACGGTCTTCAGAACATGAAAAATTTCCGCACCATAACGCAGCGCCTCCTTAAATGAAGGCGCGCCCACTGGCAGAATCATAAACTCCTGCAAATCGACGCTGTTATCCGCGTGCTCACCGCCATTGATAATATTCATCATCGGTACCGGCATGGTGTATTCACCGTGGCCCAGCGAAACGTACAGTGGCTCTTTCTTCTCATTGGCATTGGCGTGTGCCGTAGCCAGCGAAACCGCCAGCAGGGCATTCGCTCCCAGGCGTTTTTTGGTGTCCGTGCCGTCAAGTTCGATCATCATATTGTCGATCGCGACCTGATCCGCCGGGTCCATGCCCAGCAACGCCTTACGCAACTCACCGTTCACATTCGCCACCGCTTTGGTCACGCCTTAACCCAGATAACGATTTTTATCGCCATCACGCAATTCCAGCGCTTCGCGTGAACCGGTCGAGGCACCGGAAGGAACGGCAGCGCGACCGCGCACACCACTGGCCAGGATCACATCCGCTTCGACGGTGGGATTGCCACGTGAATCAAGAATTTCCCGGGCCTTTACATTTGCTATTTCAGTCATGATTTTCCTTTATAAAAATCGATTGTTGATTATTGATTGTTATTAAATATTTTTAGATATAGAGCATTAGATAAAAGCATTCACAGCAGAGGTCGCAGAGAACGCAGAGAAAAATCTGAGTTTTCTATTTATAGGTCCTTCATTAACCATAATTTGTGCCATTTACAATTAACACTTAATATAGTTCTACAAAATGGCTTTATAAAAAAAACAAAGGTTTTCTCTGTGTTCTCTGCGACCTCTGCGACCTCTGCGGTAAAAAAGCTTTTCTGCTTTACTCTAACTACAGCGTAAGTTCTTCCAGCGGTTGTGTCTTTACGATGCGATCCAGTTCGATCATGGTTCTGAGCAGCGATTCCATGTTATCCAGCGGCCAGGCATTGGGGCCGTCGCTGAGTGCTACGCTCGGGTCCGGGTGAGTTTCCATAAACACACCGGAGATACCCGCTGCCACTGCCGCTCTCGCCAGTACCGGCACATGTTCACGCTGGCCGCCGGATGTGGCGCCCTGGCCACCGGGTAGCTGTACGGAATGGGTGGCGTCGAACACCACCGGGCAACCGGTGTCACGCATTACCGCCAGTGAGCGCATGTCGGAAACCAGATTATTATAACCAAACGAGGCACCGCGTTCACACACCATGATCTGTGAATTACCGGTGGAGCGGGCTTTGTCGACCACGTTTTTCATGTCCCAGGGTGCTAGAAACTGGCCTTTTTTGATGTTCACCGCTTTCCCGGAGTTGGCTACGCGCACGATAAAGTCAGTTTGCCGGCACAGGAAAGCCGGTGTCTGCAAGACATCGACCACATCGGCGACTTCATCGATAGGGGTATTTTCATGCACGTCGGTGAGGATGGGCACGCCCACTTCGGCTTTGACTTTTTGCAGAATGCGCAGCCCCTCTTCGATGCCCGGCCCGCGGAAACTGTCGCCCGAAGATCGATTGGCTTTATCGTAAGAAGATTTGTAAATGAAATTAATGCCCAGGCGCTGAGTGATTTCTTTCAGCCGGCTTGATGTTTCCATCGCCATGGCTTCGCTTTCAATTACGCAGGGCCCGGCGATCAAAAAAATCGGATGCTCCAGCCCTACTTCAAAATCGCATAACTTCATTCAGTCACTGCCTCGGCATTTTTAATAGTGTGAAATTCCAGTGCCGCTTTTATATAGCTGGCAAACAGAGGGTGACCATCTCGCGGTGAGGAGGTGAATTCGGGATGGAATTGACAGGCCAGAAACCAAGGATGATCCTTTAGCTCGATCATTTCCACCAGATTGCCATCGCTGGATTTTCCGCTGATCACCAGACCCGCTGCTTCCAGCTGTTTACGATAATTATTGTTGAATTCATAACGGTGACGATGGCGTTCGAAAACATTGTCGCTGTCGTAAACACTACGTGCCAGCGTGTTTTCCATCAGATTGCAGCGTTGCGCACCCAGTCGCATGGTTCCGCCCAGATCAGAATCAGCACCGCGCTTTTCGATGCTGCCATCTTCCGTCTGCCATTCGGTAATCAGGGCGATCACCGGGTGCTTAGTGGTGTCGCTAAATTCGCTACTGTGCGCATTTTTCAAACCAGCGACATTACGCGCAAATTCGATCACCGCGACCTGCATACCCAGACAGATGCCCAGATAGGGAATTTTGTGCTCTCGCGCATAGCGTACTGCACCAATCTTACCTTCGATACCGCGATCACCAAAACCACCGGGAACCAGAATTGCATCGAGATTTTCCAACGCGCTGTAGTCACCGTGTTCCAGCGATGCTGAATCGATATAATCAATTTTCACCCTGGTTCGATTCTTCGCACCTGCATGTGACAGCGCTTCGTTCAGCGATTTATAGGACTCAGTTAAATCTACATACTTGCCGACCATACCGATGTTAACTTCGTGTTCGGGGTGCTGCATAGCATCGACCACACTCTGCCATTCAGACAGATCAGCCGGGTTAACTTCCAGCTTCATTCTGTCGACAATATAGGCATCGACACCCTGCTCGTGCAACCACAGCGGAATTTTGTAGATGTTGTCCATGTCGAGTGCGGAAACCACCGCTTTCAGCTCAACATTGGTAAACAGAGCGATTTTCCTGCGGTCGTCGTCACCGAGTAAACGCTCCGAACGACACAGCAACAGATCAGGCTGAATACCGATGGAACGCAGCTCCTTCACCGAATGCTGGGTAGGTTTAGTTTTCACCTCGCCGGCGGTGGCAATGTAAGGCACCAGCGTCAGATGCACATAAAAGGTGTTCTCTCTACCATGCTCGGCACCCATCTGTCGAATCGCTTCCATGAAAGGCAGCGATTCGATGTCGCCTACGGTACCGCCGATTTCGACCATCGCCACATCCGCGCCTTCAGCACCGCGTCGAATCGAAGCTTTAATCTCATCGGTAATATGCGGAATGACCTGCACCGTGCCGCCCAGATATTCACCCCGACGCTCCTTGCGGATGACTCTTTCGTAAATCTGGCCGCTGGTAAAGTTGCTGGATTTGCTGGTGCGAGTGCGCACGAAGCGTTCGTAATGGCCAAGATCAAGATCGGTTTCCGCACCATCATCGGTGACAAAAACTTCACCATGCTGGAACGGACTCATGGTACCCGGGTCGACATTAATATAAGGGTCCAGCTTCATCATGCGAACGGTCAGTCCACGGCTTTCAAGAATAGTGCCTATTGATGCAGCAGCAATGCCTTTACCGAGTGAAGAAACAACACCACCGGTAATAAAAATATATTTCGTCATGAAGGAAGCAATGCGCTCTTTTAAATGAATAGTGTGGTTATTAGCCTGTTCCAAAAAATTATTTCGGACACGCTCGTCTGGGCGCTTATGGTAACAATAATAGCCCGCTACGACAATTGCGTTTAGCCATTGACAGCCTCCTTATTACTGTCTGATTCAGCCTTGAAAAAACCTCACCCACAACCGAATTTCTGGCAAGATAGGCACAGAACAACCCCAAACAGATCTATAACCGACTTCACTTATTCATCATAACACGCTGTTATTTATAACTAAATGCAACTTAAGAAATTACTTGAACAAGCCATAAGCGAGGAAGGTTACAGTCTCGACCCAGCCCAACAGGTCGCAATAACCGCTTTCCAGGCCTGTTATGAGGCACTGGCCCAAACCTCCCCGGTCATACCCTGGCCGCAGCGACTATTCAAAAAACCCTTGCCGGCACTGAAAACCAGCCAACAGGGTCTCTATCTCTGGGGTGATGTCGGGCGCGGCAAAAGCTGGCTGATGCTCCTGTTTTATAACAGCCTACCGTTCGCGGAAAAACGCTACATTCATTTTCACCCGTTCATGCTCGACGTGCACCACCGCCTTGACGCCATCAAAAACCGGAAGAATCCGCTCATCACCATCGCCCGTGATTACGCCCGACTGTACCGGGTGATCTGCCTGGATGAATTCATCGTCACCAACATCACCGACGCCCTGCTGCTGCACGGTCTGTTGCAGGCGTTACACGAACACGGCGTAATGCTGATCATGACCTCCAACCGCAGACCGGATGATTTATACCTCAACGGCCTGCAACGCGAACGCTTCCTGCCCGCCATCGAACTCATCAAGCAAACCAGCCGCATCATTCACCTTGATGGCAAAATTGACCACCGAACCGTTTTAAGACCGGGCAATGATGCCAGCATCATGCTCGACAGCGAAGCCAGCCGCTCAAAACTGCAACAGACTATGCAGCTGCTGGCGGGCGAGAGCTTAAAACAGCCGCATACCCTCAGCGTCCACAACCGTCCAATAGCCACCCTTGCCTGTGGTGATGGCGCGGCCTGGTTCGACTTCGAGGTATTGTGCACTGCGCCGCGCGCCACCCAAGACTACCTGCAACTGGCCGAACAGTTTCACACCCTGCTGCTCTCCAATATCCCCGTCATGAATGAATACATGGACGATAAAGCGCGTCGATTCATCTACCTGATCGACGCGCTCTACGACAGAAAAGTCAAAATACTCCTCAGCGTTGAAACCGAGCCAAAACAACTTTACCGCGGAGCCATGCTAGAATTTGCTTTCCAACGCACCCTCAGTCGACTGATCGAGATGCAGTCAGAATACTATCTGGACAGACCTCATGCTCCATAACAACGAAAAACTCCAACACGTCATCGATCATATCTGCGCTAACGGCTGCGAACACGTCAAGGAAGTTATCGAAATACTGGAACGCCACGAAAACAGCCCGGAAACCTCACCATTGAGCGCGCAGGAAACAGAGCTCGTCCTGTTGGAGCTCAAAGCCATCATGGCCGTGTACGAGCAGAAATAACCCCTCGTGAACGAACTCGAAACCAGAAAAGTACACTGCCCCTACTGCGGCGAAAGCATCGACATCCTCATCGATTGCTCCATTCCAGAACAAAATTATATCGAAGACTGCCAGGTCTGCTGCCGCCCGATCAACTTCGATGTAACGGTTGATCACGAGGGTGATATAAGCGTGATCGTTACCAACGAAAATGAATAACAGCGTAAGTATAGATTTAATTATATTCACAGATAAAAGCAGATAAAAATCTAAAAATCTGTCCGCGAAAAACGCGAAATATGCGAATAAAACCTTTTAGTCATTGGCTTTTTTTACGTCCTTCGCGTTCTTGGCGGACTAAGCCTTTGTTCTTATCTATGTTCATCGGCGTTCATCTGTGGACTAATGCCTTATAAATACAAAAACTCCAGTCCACAGATGAACACAGATGAACGCAGATGTAAAAGCTAAGAATCTATCCGCGAAGAACGCGAAACACGCGAAGAAAACCTTTTAATTATTGGCTTTTTTTGCGTCCTTCGCGTCCTTCGCGGACTAAGCCTTTGTTCTTATCTGTGTTCATCTGCGTTCATCTGTGGACTAAATTTTTCATGTCTTTAATTCCAGCCGCGTGGGCACAGGAACGGTGCCCACACATAAGTAATCCTGAAATTATACGAGCACGATTTGAGGTCGCATGCTGTAGAGAATGTAGAGAACCTCTTCCTGTTCGCGTTGACCTACATTGTTTTTTCCCATCGCGGCCAGGGCATCATCCAGTACCGCCATAAATTCGTGGGGCGATATATTCATGCCTTTATGCGCAGCCAGCATGTCTTTTCCTTTGTAAACATTTTCACCGCCTGTTCCGCTAATCATAAACGTGGCAGCGGCATGTTTTATTGTTGGGACATCCGACTGGGCAAATCGATTTGCTATAGCCTTATTCGACAGATGGTTGTCTACGAGATCATTAGTAATTGCTGTTATGCCTTCATTACCGCCTAATCTTTCAAACAGTGATGCACTCATAGCTATACTCCGGTAAGTTTAAAAACCCTTCTAACTATCAAGTCGATAATTAAAGTCAATTTATCTTAGCATTAAGAATATAATCAATTTAAGTACAAAATCTGTAGTTGCTATAACCCTGCTGACAGGAGTGCTTCATGAAACCTTATGGTCAGTTCTGCCCATTGGCGCAAGCTACCCAGTTACTCTGTGAGCGCTGGACATTAATCATCGTTCGGGAATTAATTGCCGGAAGCACGCGCTTTAGCGAGTTACAAAAAGGCGTACCGCTGATGTCCCCCACGCTATTATCAACTCGGCTTAAGCAGTTAATAAAATCGGGCGTTATCGAGCTTGTCGGCAGCAAGGGAAGTCATAAATATCATCTCACACAGGCGGGCAAAGAGTTACAGCCTGTCGTGGAGCTGCTTGGAGTCTGGGGCCATCGCTGGGTTAGATCAAACTTAAACAGCGGCGATCTGGACGCAGGGCTGTTGATGTGGGACATGCGTCGCAGTGTTGATCCTTCGGTTTTTCCGGAGCATCGTGTCGTTGTCCAGTTCGAATATCCGGATGCAGCCAAAGGTGCAAGCGACTGGTGGCTGGTCTCTGAAAACGGCGAGGTTGATCTGTGCCTGAATGATCGCGGCTACGACGTTGATATCCTGATCCGGTGTTCGCTTAAAACAATGACTGAAATATGGACCTGTGAAAAACGTTTTAATGAAGCCGTCCGGAAATCTGAAATAGTGATAATGGGAGATCCGAAACTGGTCAGCAAGCTACAGGACTGGCTACGCTCAAGTGCATTATCCCAATTAGGATCATTAGACACCTATCCTGAACTGAACTGGAGTTCCGGCAAGTAGCTCAAATTACTCTAACGAAACTGAGTGAATATTAACCCTGTTAACTATTACACTAAGGCATGAACAGTCGACTGACGTCTCATTACAGAACTTGCTTTCCAGACACGAGTGGAATGGAGCGCTTCAGCCATGAAAGCATCACAACACATCCATATTGAGGGCCATGTGAGCGCGGACTTTGAAGCCATGCGCAATGTCTTCGCTGATAATCTCTCCCGGCATTACGAACCGGGCGGCGTCAGTTGCGTACACCATTGCGGTGAGAAAGTGGTTAATTATTGACGTATGTAAGTAAATCTAATTATATTGTTGTTGTAAAATGATTCACGGCTTTGCAATGCCGCAACAC
>JAQICG010000036.1 GCA_027858635.1 Gammaproteobacteria bacterium
GCGCATAGTTATTCTACGCAACGAAAAATCGGGGAGATTTGGGCCGCTCTCCCTCTTCCGCAGCCAATTCATCCTGAATCCGACAGCCTCCTGGTGAGCAGTTAAATATTAGAAATATCTAATGTTTATCCAAGGCGGAATGCGTGCATGCAAAGCACTCATGCACAGTAATTGACCGACACAGGCATAACTTAATAACATTAGCGATGGGGTGAATAGATAAATGCTGGGAGAGCAATTGCAACAACAGGTTGGTCTATATTTTACCTCGGACGGGATTGCAGTGGCCGCAATTGTCGGCGCGGGTGAGGCGCCGCCAACATTAAAATTGTGTACATTCATTGCCGCCTCAGAACCCGGCGAACAGCTACAACAGCTGCAGCGATACATCAAAGAAAACAACCTGAAGAATCGACCCTGCGTAGCAGTACTAGAAGACTCGCAATACAGTCTTTTTCAAATCCCGGCCCCGCCCGTTGAAGATGACGAATTAATATCAGCACTCCGCTGGAACATCAAGGATCTGGTTGATTATCCAACCGATGAAGCCGTTATTGATGTATTTCGTGTGCCCACGCAAGAACGCCGCGAAGCGAAAATATATGTGGTGGTCACACACCGGGATGAAATTCAGAAGACGGTTGATTTTATACGCAAAACAGATCTGAAACTGAATACGATCGATATCGAAGAACTCAGCCTGGGCAACCTCATTGAACAAATGGAGAGCTTGACCCGCGGCGTCGCCGTGATGCATTTTGGCCAAAACCACGGAGCAATAAGTCTGTATAGTGATTCTGCATTGTATCTAACCCGCAAAATTGACACCGGGCTAACTCGTTTTGAAGCAATGCCATCTCTGGACGAAGCAGAACAGACATATGAATCCATTATCCTGGAATTACAGCGCTCGCTGGATTTTTACGAAAGTGAATTCTCCAGACCGCCCATCAGCAAACTTATCATCTCCCCACGCCACGCCATACTTCAGGGCTTCAGTGATTATGTCAGTAACCATTCCGACCTAAGCGTTGAGTTCATGAAACTTGGCCAGATCTATACAGATTCGACCGCGCTAGATGACGAAAACCAGGCAAGATGTTTGCTGGCGATAGCGGCTGCCTCGAGAAAAACTAAGGCGACCGCATAATGCAACAGATCAACCTCTATCAGAAAGAATTCCATGTTAGTTACAACTGGCGAAGAATAGGCGTTGCGGGTTCGGTGACTATACTGCTGCTGGTGCTTGCCGGGATTAATATAAATCAAATCTATACTACGGATCGACTGCGCGCAGAACTGGAAAATACAAATAACACCATAAAGAGTCTCGAACAAAGTTATTCCGCTCTTGCGAAAAATGCGAAGCCTAAAGCCAGAGATTTGAATTTGATGGCTGAGCTGGAGCGCATAAAACGAAGCAATGGTGAAAAACTGAGGGCATTGAACTACCTTAGCGGAAATGATGCCGGCAACATGACGGGGTTTACATTCCTGCTACGGGGGCTGGGAAGAAAGCGCGACCTTATCAATGACCTCTGGCTAAAGAAAATAAAATTTAGTCACGGCGGTTATGATTTGCGTCTTAGTGGCAGCAGCTATCAGGCAGATCTGCTGCCAAAATTTATTCAGGCATTAGGCGATGAAGAAATTTATAAAGACCGCGAATTCAGAGAACTTAAAATAACACGCTCAGATGGAAATAAAAAAGTAGTGGATTTTGTCCTTGATACCAGGCATCAGACTGATAGTTATGGCGCAGCCGTAAAAGACGCATCTACGGCCTTGTTTATGGCACGTCTCAAACAGCTAGCTGGCGAAAAAGGGGCGGTCAGATAGTATGCAGGCATTAATTATAAAAGCTGAAAAATATATTGATACGCTATCTAAGCGCGATCAAATGGCGCTGGCCATTATCTTTATTGCTGTAGTGGCCCTGCTATGGTTCACTCTGGCATATACACCGTTAAGCCATGACAAGCAGGTAGTAGCACAAGATCTCGGACAAAGAAACACCGTGCTTATGGCAACTCAGGCAAAAATGCAGGCCCTGCAGCAAAGCCTGAACGAAGACCCGGATCGTAATAACAAAGAGCTGCTTACAACGTACATCAAGGAAAACAAGCGGCTGGATCAGGCACTGGCCAAAACATCTACTCAGATTATAAATCCTCAGGAAATGGCCAGCCTGCTGGAGCAGATCCTGAAGAGCCAGCCTGAACTTAAATTCATCAGCCTGGAAAATAAGCCGGCAATACCTGAATTTATTGAATCCCGCGATGCCGATACAAAGACTGCGGATAATGTAGGCACCATATACCGGCATAGCGTGGTACTGCAAATGGAAGGCAGTTATCACAATGCCATGCTGTATCTGGAAAAACTCGAAAAATTTCCATGGAAATTTTTCTGGCAGGAAGTCGAAATAGAAACTCAAAAATACCCGAATGCGCGGATAACGCTTGAAGTCTATACGCTTGGGTTCAGAAAAGGACTCATCGGTGTTTAAGCCGATTAAAAAATTCACATTGCTGGCTTGCACATATGCGCTTGCCTGTACGGCAAATGCTTACGCCACGGGCATGGGTGATCCCTTACGTCCGCCGGAATACCAATCAAAGGCGGATGTTGCTAGCGCCGTTGCAATAGCGAAACCTCAATGGCATGTTAACGAGATACTTTTTTCAGGCGCGCGTCGCATAGCGGTAATCAATGATAGGGTGGTGGCTATAGGTGATCACATCAATGGCGCCAAAGTTGTCGATATTAAGCCCGAGCGTGTGGTTCTTCAATACAAAAATAGCTTTATTAATGCCCGCTTGAAATCAGTGTTGGTAAAAAAACGACGCATAATAAATTAACTGTCGATAGAAAAATAATTTATGAAAAATAATCCAAAAATTCTTAGTTTAGTGAGCATTATTTCACTGCTCATAACCTCATGTGCATCAGCGCCTGAAAACAGCAGTAAGCCCACTGCCCCGGACCTGTCCGTGCTTGACAACATACAGGGCACACTGGACAACACAGGCTGGACCAGTGGAACGCCGCCAGACCATCAGCCACCAACCAGTGTTACTGATGCATTATTACCAACTTCAACGACCAATCTGCCTGCAGGGGCCATAGAAAAGATTGAGCCCCGATTTGATGTCTCAGTGAATCGGGCCAATGCCAGGTCGTTCTTTATTAGCCTGGTCAAGGGTACGCCATATAATATCGTCGTTCACCCTGAAGTGACGGGGAAAATTACGCTTAACCTGCAAGATGTGACAATTCCAGAAGTCATGGAAATGGCGTACAACACCTATGGTTATGAATATGAAAAAATCAGCAGCGGCTTTATCGTTCACCCCAACAAGATTCAGTCAAAAATATTTAAAATGAACTATTTGAATGTCACCAGGGAAGGTCAGTCTGCAACCCGGATCAGTTCCGGCCAGTCCACGGAAAATAGCAACTCCAGCAGCACCGGCAGCTCAGGTTCTACACGACAAACTTCGAGTCAGTCGATCCTTGCTGCCAGCAGTATCAAGACCGAATCAAAGCTGGATTTCTGGGGAGAAATAGAGGCCGCGATCGGGGGCATCATTGGCAGCGACGAGGGCAAAAGTGTCATCATCAGCCCGCAATCGGGACTGATCATCATTCGAGCCTACCCCTCCGAGTTACGTAAAGCGCAGGATTTTTTACAGTCAGCTGAAATCATTATGCAGCGCCAGGTCATTCTCGAAGCAAAAATCATCGAGGTTGAACTCAAAGACGGCTACCAGCAGGGCATTAACTGGTCATCGCTGAGTGATAGCGGCAACACCCTGATCGGTCAGACCGGGGGCGGCACTTTGTTACAGGATGGGACATCTATCATCGGTGGCAGTACCGGTAACCTTGATCCGAGTAATTATGCACAGATCGCCGGCAATGCTGCTTCAGCATTCGGCGGCATGTTTACGCTGGCGGTTAAATCGGGCAATTTCGCCGCTTTTTTCGAGTTTCTGGAAACCCAGGGCAATATGCAGGTACTGTCGAGCCCCCGGGTATCCACTATAAATAATCAGAAAGCTGTCATTAAAGTAGGTTCAGATGAGTTTTTTCTCACTGACATATCAACGACAACTACAACTGGCGTTACCACGACCACTACACCAGACATTACGCTGACCCCATTTTTCTCCGGCATATCGCTCGATGTTACACCGCAGATCGACGAAAACGGCAGCATAATATTGCATATCCATCCAACCATTAGCGATGTCGTCGATCAGACCAAGGTCTTTACGATTGCTGATGATCAGACACTGTCGCTGCCGCTGGCATTTAGTCAGGTAAGAGAATCCGACAGTATTGTCTATGCCAAGAACGGTGAGATCGTGGTCATTGGTGGTCTGATGACCAACAAGCTGATAGAAGAAGAATCGGGCACGCCGTTTTTATCATCGATCCCCATACTGGGCAATTTGTTCAAGCATGCCAGTCAAGAGGAAGTAAAGAGCGAGCTGGTGATCCTGCTGAAACCGATTGTCATTGATAATGCGGATAGCTGGACCAGCGTGATCGGTGAATCTTCGAACCGCGTTAAACAGCTATACCATGAATATAACAACTAATTTAAAAACAGCGGGAGTTGGCTGAGGGCTTATACAATGTATACACAATATTTTAACATGACCGAAATGCCCTTCGCCCTACTACCTGACACTAGTTTTTTTTACGAAAGTGAGAACTATAAAGCAGCGCTCAATGTTTTGCTGGTAGCCATTCGTTCGGGAGAGGGTTTTGTCAAAGTCACCGGTGAAGTCGGCACCGGCAAAACTATGCTGTGCCGGAAATTGCTGAATTGCCTGGAAACTGATAACTATATAACGGTTTTAATTCCTAATCCGTTCCTCGCACCCAACCAGCTCCGTATGGCGCTGGCGGATGAGTTAGGCGTTACCTATCAGGACAGCGCCTCAGATGATATAACCAGTTATCACTTAATGAGCGAGATCACCAAAACACTGATGGCACATAATAATGCCGGCAAGAGGGTGATAGTCTGCCTTGACGAAGTGCAGGCCATGCCGATCGAAACGCTTGAAGCCTTACGCCTGTTTTCAAACATCGAAACAGAAAAAAGCAAATTGATGCAGATTATTTTATTCGGCCAGCCTGAACTTGATGAGCGACTCAATAAAAGCTGTAACCGGCAGTTCAAACAAAGAATAAGTTTTTCCTACAAACTCAAGCCGGTTGATCGTAAGAGCCTGACAGGCTATATCAATCACCGGCTACGCATTGCCGGCTATAATGGCAGCGACCTGTTTACCCCCAAAGCTATCGACAAAATTTACCAGAGCAGCAAAGGCGTACCACGTCTGGTCAACACCCTGTGCAATAAAGCACTCATTCTTGCTTTTGGACAGGGCAAAAGCAATGTTGTCAGCAAGCATGTCAAGCAGGCCATTAATGATTCAGCTGAAAAAGACGATAGCAACAGAACGTACATATATATTGCGCTGGCGGTGAGCGGCATGACCGCGCTTGCTTTTCTGCTGTGGGCGTTACAATGAGCGTCATTAACACCATGCTCAAAGACCTTGAGCGCCGTGGTGTGGAGTGTGCGGGTTCCGATGATAAAATTCTCGGCGGCCTAAGCACAAGCCACAACGCCGCCTTTGATGAAGAGCCCTCGCATAATATTTATCTGCTCGGCCTGCTGGGCATGACAACCATACTAAGCATTATTATTGCCGCCTATTATCTGTCTCCCTATCAACTGATCGCCGTTGCCCAGCAAAAACCTGAAGCACCCTCCGACGCTATGGTGCGCTCTGAACCCGAGCCACGGGCAGACGATGAGCCGCCGACTTTAGCGACTCAGCCTGAAGCTGAAATGGCAGAGACGACATCCGTCGCTGCCTCAACGACAAAAAATCCGACTGTGGTCGCTAATCAGAACCCGTCGACGCAATCGCTACCCCAGCCCTCCTCTACAACCCTTGCCCAGCATCCCACCAGCCTCGCCGTGAAGCCGGTCGAGCCGAAAAAACCCATACCGCAAGTAGCGACTGTAAATAATAAATCAGCCAGGCCTGCGCCACGCACGGCGCAAATAGTGGCAGAGAATGCCCATGAGCAGGACGATTTATCGGTAGAAACTTCGTCTGCCGTGAGTAAACAGCAGCGCGATTTCACCCCCGAGGAGAAAAGCCGACAGGCTTACGCCACCGCCCTGACATTGTATAAACAGGACCGCAAGCAACAGGCAAAAGCTAAGCTCACTACAGCGCTCGATTTTAGTGCGGGCAACGCAGACGCTTCGAGATTGCTAACCATCATCTATCTGGAGGCTGGTCGTGCCGATCTGGCGGCTGAGGCCATTGAAAAAGGCCTGGCTATGCACGCCGATGACCAGACGCTGTTACGCCTGTATTTGCAGACGCTGGTTCAGCAAGGCAACTATCAAGCCGCTGTTACAGTCATGGAGCAACGCCTTCGTTTGACTACCCCGGAAGACCTGGCCTATCTGGCAGGTCTATACCAGAAAAATAATAATCATCTGAACGCCGTCAAACTGTATGCACAGGCATTACAACTGATACCTTCCAAAAGCATCTGGTGGATGGGACAAGGTATATCTTTCGAAGTGATAGGGCGATATAAAGAGGCCCTGCAGTCGTACGAAAAAGCAATGAGCACAGGGCAGCTGTCGAGCCAGCTGTTTGAATATACGCTGCAGAGAATCAACGACATCAAGCAACATAATGCAGCTTCACTTTCCTGAGCTGCGGGCACCTAATCAATGGCTGAAAATAGTAAGAAACGCATCCGCATCGGTGATCTGTTAATAGAACAGGGCACCATTACTGCGCAGCAGCTCGAGACCGCTCTCGCAGAGCAGCGCGCTTCCGGGCTAAAGTTAGGCCGCGTCTTAATCGCATTGGGCTTCGTCAAAGAGAGTGACATTCTCGACATCCTGTCGTCGCAGCTCAACATTCCATACATCAACCTGTCTTACTACAAATTCAGCCCTGATCTGGTGCGGCGGCTGCCGGAAACACTGGCACGCCGTTATCGCTGCATTGTTCTGGCCGAGGAAAATGGCGAGCTGGTCATTGGCATGGCTGATCCCACAGACATTTTTGCCTACGATGCGATTGCCAAATACCTCAACACCAACATCAAGCAGGCAGTCATTAGTGAAACCGGGCTTATTAGAACTTTTGACCTGGTGTATCGCCGCACAGCTGAAATTCATTCATTTGCCCAGGAACTCGGCAATGAACTCTCCGACAGCGATACCAGCCTCGAGGCCATGGCGGCAGGTGAGAACCTCACCGATGCCCCGGTGGTTAAATTACTGCAGTCCCTGTTTGAAGATGCCATTCAGGTTGGTTCTTCCGATATTCATATTGAACCCGATGAAAAAGTGCTGCGTATCAGACAACGTATAGATGGTGTATTACATGAGCAGGTAATGGATCAGAAACGTATTGCCAATGCTCTGGTCATGCGTCTGAAAATAATCTCAGGGATAGACATTTCCGAAAAAAGAATGCCACAGGATGGCCGTTTTAATATTCGCGTTAAAGGCCACAGTATTGATGTGCGGCTTTCAACCATGCCGGTCCAACATGGCGAGTCGGTGGTCATGCGTTTACTGGATCAGTCCAGTGGAATACTCGAGCTCGAGCATCTGGGGATGCCGGCGGCCATGATTAAAGCCTTCCGCAGAGCTATCCACACGCCACATGGCCTGGTGCTGGTTACCGGCGCGACCGGCAGTGGTAAAACCACCACCCTTTATGCCGCCCTTAAGGAACTGAACACCGCTGATAAAAAAATCATCACCGCAGAAGATCCGGTCGAATATCGCCTGCCGCGTATCAGCCAGGTTCAGGTACATACAAAGATAGACCTAAACTTTGCCCAAATATTACGCGCCGCTTTGCGCCAGGATCCGGATATTATTCTAGTCGGCGAAATGCGCGACCAGAAAACAGTGGAAATTGCCATACGCGCGGCCATGACCGGCCATCTGGTGCTATCGACCTTGCACACCAACGATGCCATGCACACCCTGGAGAGATTGCTCGATCTGGGCGTAGAAGGCTATCTGATTGCAACAGCGCTGCGCGCGGTTGTGGCGCAGCGACTGTTAAGGCGAGTGTGTGAAAGCTGCAAGCGCAAAGTCACGCTGGATAATCAGCAAGTGGCGTGGCTAAAAACCATCGTCAACGGGCAATACCAAAATGGAACATTTTATAAAGGTGTTGGCTGTGCACATTGCAATAATACCGGTTATCACGGGCGCATCGGTATTTATGAAATGATAGAACCTGATGAGACCATGCTCGAAGCGATACGCATCAATGATGTACAGAAATTCAACAAAGCCGTTAGTGAGAATAAAAACCATGTGCCCCTGCTGGAGAGTGGCCTGGATCTGGCGGCTAAAGGCGTGACCAGCTTGTCTGAAGTGATGAGTTTCAGCAGTGAATATTTTCAGGAAGAGCCCGAAATTGCCGATAGCTATAACGTCGATGATTTATAAACTGCGCTGGATGCGTAACATAAAAACACTTAGGGACCCGGAATATACTAATGTATCTGGGTCCCTTATAGCCGGATAACGATTAGCACCATGCCACTATTTGATTACAAAGGTCGCACCCCGGGCGGTGAACTGGTAGAGGGACAACGGCAGGCGGAATCCAGTGAAACGCTGGCCGTGAGTCTGGTTGCGGCCGATGTCACCCCGATCAGCATTAACGAAGTCAAGGTTAAGAAAGAGGCGACCGAGAGCCTGAAAACTGCACTGGGTATTGGCAAGCCAAAGCGGGTTGACCTGATATTGTTTAGCCGGCAGATGTACGCCCTGACAAAATCCGGCGTCCCCGTTATCAGGGGCCTGAATTTAATTGCCGACTCGACCAAAAATAAAATATTTGCAGCCGCGCTACGCGCTATCATTGAAGAACTCGTATCGGGCCAGACCGTGTCCGCGGCGATGTCACGCCAAACTCATATATTCCGTCCTTTATATATTAATATTGTGCGCGTTGGCGAAGAAACCGGGGATCTCGATGAAGCCTTTCTGAGGCTGTATAACTATCTGGAAACCGATAAAGTAACGCTGGAACAAATCAAAGCCGCCCTGTTTTATCCCACCACTGTCCTCGTTGCCATTATCGCCGCGGTCATGTTTCTGATGGCCAAAGTGATTCCTAAATTTGCCCTGATATTCGAAAAATTCGACCTCGAGCTTCCCCTGCAAACCAGAATAATTATCGGTGCCTCCAATTTTGTCGCCGACTACTGGTGGCTAATATTACTGATAACCATAGTGACCATAGTGGCCCTGCGCAACTATGTCAAAACCGAAACCGGTAAACTTAAATGGCACCGCTATAAACTCAGGATTCCAAAGATCGGGGACATTCTGCAGCGCGCACTACTGGGGCGTTTTTCACGCACCTTCGCCATGTCGAACAGTGCCGGGGTGCCCATATTGAGCGGCCTGACGCTCACCGCCAGGGCCGTCGACAACGCTTACATGGAAGCCAAAATAAACGCCATGCGCAATGATGTCGAACGCGGTGAAACCCTGAGCCGGGCTGCAAGATCGACCCAGCTGTTCACCCCGCTGGTATTGCAGATGCTGGAAGTGGGCGAGGAAACCGGTCGCCTCGATGAGATGATGCAGGAGGTCGCGGAATTTTATGAGCGCGAGGTCGCTAATGATGTGCAGAATATTTCCAAAATTATCGACCCCATACTGACAGTGGTCATGGGGCTACTGGTGCTGTTCCTCGCCATGGGCATCTTCCTGCCTATGTGGGACCTGGTCAAGATAACCCAGAGATAGGCGAGCGGCTATGATCGGAAAAAACCCAGCTGAAATTTTATCGCCGCAACGCGGCTTCAGCCTGTTTGAAATGGTCGTGGTGGTCCTGCTCATCGGCGTGCTGATGAGCATGGCCATCGACAGAATGCTGCAACTGCAGATAAGTTCCGAAAGAATATCGGTACAACAGATGCTGGGCGTGTTAAATAGCGCGGTCAATTTACAGGCCGCCGAACGGGTCGTTGAACAGGGGCTGGATTCACTGACCGCACTGGAAAACACCAATCCAATGCAATACTTACAGGCACCGCCCTATAATTACCTCGGCATCAGGGATGATAACGCCGCAGGCCGGTATCCGGCGAAAAGCTGGTACTATGATGCAGAGCAGAACATGCTGGTCTATACCGTGAAAAATACCGATTATTTTTCCACCGGTCTGGCGGGCACACCCAGAATCAGGCTCAGGGTCACGCTCATCTACCCGCAGGGGGCTCAGCCGGGGCGCAATAACCCGGTGCGCGGTATTAACGTGAAAACCCTGGAGCCTTATTCCTGGAAACTCAACTAGACTCACCATGAACACAAACAGTGACGGAATGATAATGACCTTTATTGAAGAATTTTGCTTTCTTGCCGGCTTTGGCCTGCTGCTGCTGGCTTTTGTTGTCGGGCTGTTGCTGCTGGTGCGACCGGCGCTGATTATTCGACTGAACACCCGGCTGAGCAAAAGCTTCAGCTTGCGTCGTTCCTCCCAATTTCTCGAAGTCCCGAAAAATATCGACCGGCTGTTCTACCGCCACCATATCATCATGGGCGTTATCATCAGCCTGACTTCAGCCTATGTGCTGTATTATTTTTCCCTGGTATACGATCCGAGTGTGATCGCGGAATACGCGAAGAGCACGGCCAATGCGCTGGTTATCGATATCCTGATAAATACGCTTAGAGTACTGATGCTGATCTGCAGTGCCGTGATTCTGGGCCTCGGCATCGTCATCCTGTTCCGGCCCAGCCTGCTCAAACGGCTCGAGCTCTGGGCCAATCGCTGGATATCGACACGGCAGATTTCTCGATCGCTCTCGACAGAAAGGGACCAGGTCAACCAGCTGGTCTACAAATACCCCCATTTTGTCGGATTAATCATCACATTAGTCAGTCTGTATGCTGCCAGCCGGCTTTTTTTGCTCTATACTCAGTAACATAAAGGAATAATTAAAGCACGATTTATCCGGTTGTTGCATTGACCGAATTTTGAGCAGTGCCGCTGCGGCGGCATAAACGCAAGGAATGCATCCATAAACACAGACTGCGGTCTGTATAACAAAACAGGTCATTATTATGAATAAACAACAATCGGGTTTTACCCTTATCGAGCTGATTATGGTCATCGTGATACTGGGGGCGCTGGCTGTGACAGTACTGCCACGTTATGTCGATCTACAAACCGAGGCTGATGATGCTGCGGTTGCTGCGGTTGCAGGCGCACTGGCTGCGGGTGCGGCGATTAACTATGCGGCCTGTGTCGCAGGTAATGCAGACTGCATGGAC
>JAQICG010000178.1 GCA_027858635.1 Gammaproteobacteria bacterium
AGATTACCAGGATGAAAGCGAAGCGATGAAAGACTATTCCAAGTCGCAGGAATCGGCAGCAACAACCTTTGGTGATTTGCTGAAAGAGCAAATGGATGCTGGCGATAAGTAGTTTTTACTGCTATATATAGAGAAATAAACGCAGGCAGATAATCAAAGAAGGTTTCAAAATATAATGACTGAAGAATCACTAGAAAAGTCAATGATGAAGTCTGAATTGATTGAAATGATCTCACGCAAGCAAACGCATCTTGCCTACAAGGATGTAGAACTGGCAGTTAAATGTCTGTTGGGACGAATGAGTAATTCGTTAGCGACTGGTGAGAGAATCGAAATCAGAGGAGTTGGTAGTTTCTCATTACACTTCAGGCCGCCACGTTCGGGTCGAAACCCAAAAACCGGAGATTCGGTTTCTCTACCCGGCAAGTACGTGCCGCATTTTAAACCAGGAAAAGAGCTTAGAGAACGAGTTAATGCTTCTCTAGCGAAAGAGAAAAAATAAAGCTATTTCAACCGCTACGCCACCTGGCATAGCGGTTGTTCTTTTATCCTGAGCAGTTTTGTTAGTTTATTCAAGAACAATCTTAAGCAGGAAATCTCGTTGTGACTGATTTGTTTGAAACGCCAACGTGGATACTGTTAACCTCCCTCATCTTATTGCTGTTTGTCTGGCTTATCAGAGCTAAACGTTCGAGCAAAACCCAAAAAAACCGCCGTCTTCCACCCGAGTACTTCACTGGCCTCAATTATTTGCTTAATGACGAGCACGGAAAGGCGCTCGATATATTTGTAAAACTGGTCGAATCAAACTGGGAAATTGTGGATACCCATTTTGCCCTGGCCAAAATCTTTCGTAAAAATGGCGAAATAGACAAAGCCATCAAAATCCATCAAGGCCTGATAGCCCGACCCTCATTGCCCGAAAAATACCGCGGCAAGGTTTTGCTGGAGCTGGGCTACGATTACCTGGCCGCCGGCTGGCTGGATCGTGCGGAAGGGCTGTTCAAAGAGGTTCTGATTAATGACCGTAAATCAGAAAAAGCCAAGCGCAATCTGATTCTTATTTATCAGCAGGAAAAAGACTGGCATAAGGCGATTGATGTGGGTGCGGATCTCTTCTCAGAAGGGAAGTCAGGTGTTGGTGCCATGGTTTCACAGTACTATTGCGAACTTGCGGATATAGCCAAAAGCAAAGGTGATATTACCCTGGCTGCGCAGAATTCAAGACAGGCGCTGCATTACGACCGCGGTTCTATCCGTGCACTGATATTGCTTGCCGATCACGAAATGGACAATGGCCGTTATGCTCAGGCTTTGCGCCATCTTGAACAGGTGGAGAAAAGGGATATCGCTTTTTTCCCTGTTATCCTCGATAAGCTAATCGAGTGTTATCGACGCACTGCGGGTTCGGAAAAATTGCTCTCGTATCTGACTGAAATCGAGTTGCAGCATCCCCTGTTAGCGATCAATGAGAAACATGCAATGGTGATTGAGCGTTATCAGGGTAGAGACGCGGCTGTCGAATATCTCACTGCTAGAATTCGAGACTATCCCGATGCCCGAAGCATGCTATCCCTGGTCAACTATAAAACCAGTCAGGACGAGGCAGGTGAGCGGGCACTGTTTCTGGATCTGAAATCGGCACTGATTAAAATGCAGCAGGATGCGACTGATTATCAGTGTCACCATTGCGGATTCCAGGCCAACACCCTTTACTGGTTGTGCCCGAGCTGCCAGAGCTGGGCGACGGTTAAACCTACAATGATAGAAACAACACGCAAATAATGAAAAAATCAAAAATCCTCGTTGCGCTCGATTACTCAAGCGAGCAAGCGGCCATGCAGCTGGTAGAAAAGTTGAAGCCAGAACTGTGCCGGTTAAAAGTAGGAAAAGAACTGTTTACCCGTTGCGGCCCCTCAATGGTAAAAAATATAGTCGCTGCTGATTTTGATGTGTTTCTGGATCTGAAATTCCACTACATTCCCAACACCGTGGCCAAGGCCTGTGAAGCGGCGGCCGAGCTGGGCGTATGGATGCTGAACGTGCATAGCCTGGGCGGTGAGGCCATGATGCAAGCCGCGCGCAAGACGCTGGCTTATGAAAATGCACCATTATTGATTGCGGTGACCTTACTGACCAGCAGCGGTGAAAAAGAGCTGAAAGCGTTAGGCATTGAACAGACACCTGCGCAATTTGTGAGGCGACTGGCCACCATGGCGAAAAATGCCGGACTGGACGGGGTCGTCTGTTCGGCACAAGAAGCCCCCCTGCTGAAACAGCAATGCGGTGATGACTTCCTGCTGGTGACACCGGGGATTCGTCCGGAAAACACCGCCTCAGATGACCAGAATCGGGTGATGACACCGCAACAGGCGATTACTAACGGCTCGGATTACCTGGTAATCGGCCGGCCTGTAACGCAGGCAGAAGATCCTGTACGGATTTTGTCTGAAATTAATACTCAGATAGGGCTTGTATCCTGAGATCTCCTGTGCTAACTTTAAGACTCCATTAACCAACACAGGGACGCGTTATGATGAAAATCATCCAATCCTTAGCACTATCGTTACTCCTTTCAATCTCTGCTTCTGTATTTGCAGCGCCCGTCAACATCAATACTGCGGATGCGGCGACACTGTCGTCTGAACTTACCGGTATCGGTGAGAAAAGGTCAGAGGCAATCATCGCTTATCGTGAAGCCAATGGTGCATTCAAATCAGCTGAAGAGCTGATGAACATCAAGGGCATTGGTGAGAGCATTTTGCAGAAGAATGCGGAGAATATTGTTACTAAATAATATGCCGCAAACGTTGTAAGAAAGGCCTGCTTAGCAGGCCTTTTTTTGCTTCGCAATTGGTAGACTACCCGTCATGGATAACAAAAAACCCAACTTGTTCGATGCTACCTTAGCCTGCCTTGCTGCTAAGCAGCCGCACGAAAAGATTCAGAAAACACGCGATTTAAACGAACAGTGGCTGTCTGGCAAACTCAGCCTCTGTTCACCGCTAGAGGTCAAACGCATAGCCACCCCCGGCAGGCCGGAGCTGCCCGAGCTGGTTAATCCCAGAGACGTGCCCAGGCGAGGTTTTAATTCCGAAGCGGCGCGCCTTAAACTGGTGCATGCAATTACACATATCGAATTCAACGCCATCAATCTGGCGCTCGATGCAGTCTATCGATTCAGAGACATGCCGCAGCAATATTATACCGACTGGCTTAATATTGCCGTCGAAGAAGCGCTGCATTTTTCCTTGCTGGAAGCCTACCTGAAGTCGAAAAATTCATTTTACGGCGCATACGAATCGCACAACGGACTGTGGGAAATGGCGCTCAAAACCGACCACGACGTAATGGTAAGAATGGCGCTGGTGCCTCGAGTATTAGAAGCGCGAGGACTTGATGTCACCCCCGGCATGATTACCAAATTCGAAGCCATCGGCGAGTCAGCGCTGGTGGATATTCTCAATGTCATTCAGCGTGATGAAATCGGTCATGTAGAAAGAGGCAATTACTGGTTCAATGAATTATGCCGACAGCGGTCGCAGTCCGCCTCACAAACCTTCCATCAACTGCTGGATGAATACATGGAAGAGTCGATGTTTGATTCATTAAATGAAGAAGCACGGCTACAGGCAGGTTTTTCTAAACAGGAACTAATTGAGCTGGCGGCCAGAAACAGGCGTACAAAAAACACATAGCCCACAGAAAAAATAAAATCTTTGCCTCCGCGAAAGCTGCTTTGGTAGGGTGTCAATAAGCACCGCGCATTGCTCCGGATGTTGGG
>JAQICG010000419.1 GCA_027858635.1 Gammaproteobacteria bacterium
CGTTCGAAAATTGGTTCACATACACTGCGAATGGCCGATTCAAACTCTTCCACGCGGGTGCCTGCGGGTACCCAGCCGGACTCCACGTGCAGGCGCGCCACCTTGTTGTAATCGCGGCGGAAGAAAGCCAGAAAATTTTCCGCCAGATAGCGTTTATCCACCTGACTAAGCGAACCCATGATGCCGAAATCGACTGCGATATATTGCGGCGACTCCGGGTTCTCGGTATCCACGAAGATATTACCGGGGTGCATGTCGGCATGGAAAAAGTTGTGCGTGAACACCTGCCTGAAAAAGATTTCCACGCCCAGCTCGGCCAGCCTTTTCATGTTGGTGTTCTTGTGCTTCAGCGCTTCAGTGTGGCGTATCGGCGTACCGTAAATGCGCTCCATCACCAGCACATTTTTGCGTGTGTATTCCCAGTGGATTTCAGGCACGTACAGCTCTTGCGAGTCTGCAAAATTCCGGCGCAACTGGCTGGCATTGGCGGCTTCGCGCATCAGGTCCAATTCATCGACGATGGTTTTTTCGTATTCCGCCACCACCTCGACCGGACGCAGCCGGCGAACCTCTGAGGAGTAGCGCGCCGCCCATTCGGCGATGATGTACAGCAGGGAGATATCACGACTGATCACGGGCAGAATATCGGGGCGCAGTATTTTAACCACCACGTCTTCGCCACTTTTCAGGCGCGCCACGTGTACCTGCGCCACCGAAGCCGAAGCCAACGGCGCGACTTCAAACATCTCGAACAGCTCTTCCAGCGACTGGCCAAAAGCTTTCTCCACAATGGCGCGCGCTTTTGCATTGCTGAATGGCGGTACGGCATCCTGCAGCAGCTCCAGTTCATCGGCGATGTCGTCGGCGAGCAGGTCTCTGCGGGTGGACAGCATCTGCCCGAATTTTATAAACACCGGGCCGAGATCTTCCAGTGCGCGCCGGATGCGTGCGCCCCGGGGAGCGCGCTTGGGTCGGAACCAGTTCCAGGGCAGGAAGTAGATCAGAAAACGAAACGGGCGCAGCAGGTGCGTGGCGAAAATAATTTCATCCAGCCCGTGCCGCGCCAGTACGTAATTGATGCGCAGCAGTCGAACAAATTGTTTCGGTCCAATTAATCTCATTATTTTTCAGGTCTGAATTCGGGTCGTTGAAGTTGTTTTTTTATTTGTTTTTTTACTGTTTTTTGTTACCGGTTTTCAGCGCATCGAATCGCGCCTGCGCCCGATCGAGCCGGGTTCGCAGCGCATCGACCTCTTCGTAAAACATTTCCAGCTCGGGTTTGCTGACGACATCCCTGCTCTCTTCCTGAAGATATTCAGAGACATCCGAGGCCACATCAGAACCCGCCTGCTGCCCCCAGTTTATTATTTTTTTGGCCAGGCTGAACAGGTGGTGCGCCGGTGCATCACCGATAACCCGGGCGAGGTATTCCTCCCAGTCCACATCCATCTCGGCGAGTATTTTCTTGAAGCGGCGGCCCAGGCGTACATCGCCTTCGATCTCAACTTCGCCTTTGAGCATGAGCGGGGCGACATCCCGGCTCAGGCTCATTTTCAGCAGGGCGAGCGGCGAGCCTTTCAGCGTGGTGTCGGCCGTGCCCTGATATTGCTCGGCCACATTCATGCCCGCCTGATGCGGAAAAAAATACAGGGTCTGGTTCACCCCAGTGATCTGCACCGCGATGACCCGGCCTTCCAGCGCGGCCAGCTTTTCCTGCACTTCGGGATCCAGTGAAAGATACCGATTGATCGCAGCGTCGAGCCAGGCGATGGCGGTTTCGTTCACTGAGCCCTGCATTTAAAGCTTAAAGCCTTTGTGCAGAGCAACGATGCCGCCGCTCATGTTGGTATAGGTGCAGCGCTCGAAACCGGCGTTGACCATCATCTCTTTCAGCGTGGCCTGATCGGGGTGCATGCGGATGGACTCGGCCAGGTAACGGTAACTCTCTTCATCGTTGGCGATCAGCTTGCCCATCATGGGCAGTACCTTGAAGGAATAGATGTCATAAACTTTATCCAGCCCCGGCAGCACTGGTTTAGAAAATTCCAGCACCAGTAGACGGCCACCCGGTTTCAGCACCCGGTACATCTCTTTCAGCGCTTTGTCTTTGTCGGTGACATTGCGCAGGCCAAAGGCGATGGTGACACAGTCAAAGCTGTTGTCTTCGAAGGGCAATTCTTCGGCATTGGCTTCGACAAATTTGACGTTACCGACCACGCCTTTGTCGATCAGCCGTTGCCGCCCCTGCTCCAACATCGCCGGGTTGATATCGGAAATAATGACCTCGCCCGTGGCCCCGACCTGCTCTGCCATATATAAGGTGAGGTCGCCGGTGCCACCGGCCACATCCAACGCGCGCTGGCCCTTTTTCAGGCCGGTGTGCATCATGGCAATTTTCTTCCAGATGCGGTGCACGCCCATAGACATCACATCGTTCATGACGTCGTACTTACCTGCCACCGAACTAAACACGTCGGCTACCAGCGCGGCTTTTTTGTCCGCCTCTACCTGCTTGAAACCAAAATGGGTTTTCTTTCCGCTCATGTTATTTCCTGACTTGTTTGCGCTTAAGTCCTGCGTTCGTGCCCGGCTTCGCTCAGGCGATCTAAATAATCCTGCCACTTTTCTTCGTACTTTGAGCCCAGCTCATAGAGATAGTCCCAGGTATACAGGCCGGTATCGTGCTCATCGTCAAACACCAGCTTAATGGCATAGTTGCCCTGCGGCTCGATGCCGGTAATGTTGACCTCTTCCTTGTTGAGTTGTAGCACTTCCTGCCCCGGGCCGTGGCCAGTGACGGCCGCAGAGGGCGAATAGACTCTGAGGTATTCGCAGGGCAATTCAAAATGGACGCCGTCGTCATAAGCCAGTTCAAGTATCCGGCTATTTTGATGCAGTTTGATATCAGTTGGTTTTACCATAATCTTTTCTCTTAAGGTGTGCTTTATAAAATGTAGCGGCTCAGGTCTTCATCTTTAACCAGTTCGCCCAGGCTATTCTCAACATAGGTCGCGTCAATGGTGATTTTTGAGCCGGACTTGTCGGGGGCGTCGTAGGATATTTCATCCAGCAATCTTTCCATCACGGTGTGCAGCCGACGTGCACCGATATTTTCGGCGCTTTCATTCACGCTGAAGGCGATTTCCGCAAGCCGTCTGACACCATCGGCGGCGAATTCCAGCTCCACCCCTTCGGTCTGCATCAGCGCCTTGTATTGCAGGGTTAATGACGCATCCGGCTCGGTCAGTATGCGCTGGAAATCCTCGGCGTTAAGGGCGTCCAGTTCGACCCGGATGGGCAGGCGCCCCTGCAATTCAGGAATCAGGTCAGAGGGCTTGGTGAGGTGAAAAGAGCCCGAAGCGATGAACAGAATATGGTCGGTTTTGACCATGCCGTATTTTGTGCTCACCGTGCAGCCCTCCACCAGCGGCAATAGATCGCGCTGCACGCCTTCGCGTGAAACATCACCACCGCTGCCGGAATCGGCGCGCTTGGTCACTTTGTCAATCTCGTCGATAAAGACGATACCGTTCTGCTCTGCATTTTCGACCGCACGAGCCTTGATGTCCTCCTCCTTGAGCAGCTTGCCTGCCTCCTCTTCCAGCAGTATCTTGTGCGCCTGATCGACACGCATCTTGCTGGTTTTTTGGCGCTCTTTTGCCATGTTCTGAAACATGCCCTGCAGCTGGCTGGTCATCTCCTCCATGCCCGGCGGCGCCATAATCTCCATGCCCATGGGCGTAGCCGCTACCTCAATTTCTATCTCTTTATCGTCCAGCTCGCCGTTACGCAGTTTCTCTCTGAATTTCTTCCGGGTGCCTGACTCCTGCACCTCCGGCTCGCCAAACTCATTGCGCGCCGAGGGCAGCAGGGCGTCGAGTATGCGCTCTTCGGCGGCCGCTTCCGCCAGATGCTTGACCTTTTCGATCTCCTGCTCGCGCGCTGTTTTCACCGACATTTCCACCAGATCGCGGATAATGGAATCAACTTCGCGGCCAACATAACCCACTTCGGTGAATTTAGTCGCCTCCACCTTAACAAAGGGGGCGTTAGCGAGGTGCGCCAGACGACGCGCACTTTCGGTTTTGCCGACCCCGGTGGGGCCAATCATCAGGATGTTCTTGGGGGTGATTTCATTGCGCAGTTCTTCCCTAATCTGCATCCGTCGCCAGCGGTTGCGTAGCGCGATGGCGACGGCACGCTTGGCATTGTGCTGACCGATAATGTATTTATCCAGCTCTTGTGCAATTTCGCGGGGAGTCATTTCAGACATATTCTTAACCTGTTAATTAGTTCGTGCTCACAGCTTTGTTGCTGTGAGGGCGTCTCTCTTCACTTTACAGCTCTTCGAGAGTCCGGTTTTGATTGGTATAGATGCAGATGTCGCCGGCGATGGCCAGACTTTTTTCTACAATATCACGGGCCGGCATCTCGGTGTTATCGAACAGGGCGCGTGCTGCCGACTGGGCATTTGGCCGGCCCGAGCCGATGGCAATGAGATCGTCCGGGGTATCCACCACGTCACCGGTGCCCGATACCAGCAGCGAGGTTTCCTTATCCGCCACAATTAGCATGGCTTCCAGTTTTCGCAACATGCGATCAGTGCGCCAGTCTTTGGCAAGTTCGACAGCGGCTCGTTTCAGCTGTCCGCTATGGCGCTCCAGCATGCCTTCAAATCTTTCCAGCAGGGTGAACGCATCGGCGGTGGCGCCAGCGAAGCCCACGATGACCTTGTCGTGATAAATTTTACGGACTTTAGTGGCATTGCCTTTCATGACGGTGTTGCCCAGCGTGACCTGACCATCACCGCCGATGACTACATTGCCGCCACGTCGCACTGTCACTATGGTTGTACCATGAAATGTTTCCACGCCTTCTCTCCCGATAATCTTAAAGACCGGCAATTTTACACGAAACGCCGGTCGTAAAGACCTACTTACGCGATCTCGGATGAGCTTTGTCGTAAACCCCGGCCAAATGCTGGAAATCCAGGTGGGTGTAGATTTGGGTGGTGGTGAGGTTGGCGTGGCCCAGCAGCTCCTGCACTGCGCGCAGGTCGCCGGATGATTCCAGAATGTGCGAGGCAAAGGAGTGCCTCAGCATGTGGGGGTAGGCATTGCCGTTGAGGCCCTGTTTCAACGCTCGGTTTTTAAGCCGCTGCTGCACGTTGCGGTTGCCGATGCGCCGGCCGTTTTTGCTCAGAAACAGTGCAGGCTGCTCCTGCTTGAGTAACTGTGTCCGCGCTGTCATCCAGGTGTTCAGGGCTTCCAGTGCTTTTTTGCCGAAGGGGACACGCCGCTGTTTGTTGCCCTTGCCCAACACGGTCAGCACCTGCTGCTGCCAGTCGATATCCGCCAGATTCAGCCCGGTCAGCTCGGACAGGCGCAGACCGCAGCCATACAACAATTCCATCATGGCGTGGTCGCGGTGCGACAGCGGGTCATCATCGGGCTGAGCCAGCAGGCGGTTGAGCTGATCGACCCCAAGCGTTTCGGGCAGGCGTTTGGGCGATTTGGGCGCGGGTACGCCTACCGCCGGGTTGTTTTTCAACCCATAATGGCGGCGCAGATAGTTAAACAGGGTTCGAACCGCGGACAGCCGTCGCTGCAAACTTCGACCGGAGAGCCCCTTGCGATGCTGGCTGGCGACAAACTGCCGGATCAATGCTTCGTCAATCTCTGCCCAATCGGTCAGATACTGCTGGGCGCAATAAACGGTGAAGGCCTTGATATCGTGCTGATAGGCCGAGAGGGTATGGCTGGAATACTTGCGTTCAGATTCAAGATAGATGAAGAACCGCTCTAACGGCAGCTCCCATTCTGATGGCGCCGTGTTCTCTGCCAGGGGCATGACTTATTTTTCCAGATGCACAGCCAGTGCGGCGCTCACCAGCTCACCCATCTGACTAAGAAATTCGGTGCCCATCGAGGTCTGGAAACGGGCGATTTCACTGCTGCCCAGGCCCAGCAACCCCAATTCGGCGCCGGCCACCAGCGGAATGACGGCCGCCGAGGCCACCTGCTCGGCGTTGTCGCCAAACAGAAAGGCGTTCTGCTCGAGGGAGCAGCGCCCGCATACCGGATTTTTCTGCTTGAGCATGATGGAGAAGTTGCTTAGTGCCGGGGAGCTGGCGGGCACGAACAGGCCGGGGTGTTTTTCGATCAGTTCGCTGTCATCCGAAAACAGCCTGATGTCGGCGAACTCAGCCTTGAGCTCGTTTTTCAGCTCATCCAGCAGGACACTGATGACATCGACCAGATCGTGCGAACCGAGCAGGTTGATAGCGATGCGATGCCGGCTCTCTGCCAGATGCTCGTTGTTTCTGGCTATCTCCATCAGCTCACGCAGGTGGGTCTCACTGGCTTTCAGATTACCGCGCAAAACGCTGACCTGACGCTCGATAAGCGAGGTGGCGCCGGAGGTCGGATGCGGTACTTCCAACTCGGCCAGCAGTTCGGGGTGTCTTTGCAAAACATCCCGATTGCTCTTGAGCAGGCTGATTAACTGCTGCTCTTCGTTTGCTTTTTCTTCTTCCAGTGTCGTCGCTGAAGACGCTTCTTTTTGTGTTATCAAAGTTCTATCTGCCCTATATATACAGTTTCCGCCGGTCCCGTCATCATCAGATGACTGCCGGGCCCCGGCCAATAAATAGTTAAATCACCCCCGCGCAGCTCCACCTGGACGCGCGTATCGAGCAGGTGATTTCTGATCCCCACCGCCACCGCTGCGCAGGCGCCGGTTCCGCAGGCCAGAGTTTCACCCGCGCCCCGTTCGTAAACGCGCACCCGGATGTTGCGCCGATCTTCAATCTCCATAAAGCCCACATTAACCCGCTGAGGGAAACGCGAGTGACTCTCGATGGCGGGGCCCAGCGTTTTTACCGGAGCCTCGCGCAGCGAATCCACCAGCAGCACTGCGTGTGGATTGCCGATAGATACAGCACCTATAGCATATTTCTCGCCATTAACCACCAGATCATGGTAATCCGACGCGCCTTTGGCCTCGAAGGGCAGGCTTGCGGGGTTGAAATCCGGATCGCCCATGTCCACGGTGACACGGTCATCCTCTTCCAGTTGCAGGGTAATCAGACCCGATTTGGTCTCCACCGGAATAACCGTGCTCTCGGTCATGCCGGCATCGACCACGAAACGGGCAAAGCAGCGGGCGCCGTTGCCACACTGCTCAACTTCACCGCCATCGGCATTAAAAATGCGATAGCGGAATTCAGCATCCGTCCGGCTGCTGTTTTCGACCAGCAGCAGCTGATCGCAACCCACGCCATAATGGCGATGTGCAATATGGCGGATCTGCTCACGGCTCAAGGCAACTTTCTGGTTAATCGCGTCAATAACGACAAAGTCGTTTCCGATGCCCTGCATTTTGGTGAAGTTTATCAACATGCGTCTAGCATAACCATGCGCTGCATTTTGCGCCAGCCATAAAACAAAAAAGGCCGCTCTGAAACAAAGCGGCCTTTTATTCAGTCACGTCCGGCGCTGCCGGAGCGGTGACTTTATTTACCCGGTACGGTGCTCAAACCCAGCACATTCCAGTCCTGCATACCACCGCGGTACCATTTGATTTTTTCTGCAGGATAACCCATCTTCAGCAGGCTCTTGATGTTGTTGGGCGACTGCCCACACCACATGCCGTTACAGAACATCACCAGCGTTTTGGCGCCGGAGAAATCACGGTTTTCATCTTCGCCGCGAACATCAAACTGTTCGTACATGATGTCACCAATTGAAATGGGATCTGCTTTTGCAGCATTCAACTTAGTCCAGGGGATGTTGATCGAACCGGGAATAGTGCCTTTCTTGGTCCAGTCCGGTGTGCGTGAATCAATCACCAGAATGGAATCATCACCTGCGGCCATCTTTTTCAGATAATCGATGACTTCAAGTTCCGCAATCGTTTCTACACCCGGTGCCAGTACCGCCGGCTGAATACAGAAGGGAGGACAGGGGCGTGAAGTTTTTGCAAAAGCCTGCGCAATGGTGTTGCTGGTATCCTGATTGCGCATGATCTTCGTTTTCTCGCCATGATGGACAACTTCTGCACTCATCATGTCCGGGGTAATTTTTACCGGCTTGTCTTCTTTTGCAAATACATTTGCAGAAAAGGCAAAACTTGCTGCCAGTAATGACAGGGTTACTGTTTTTATCATCTTTTTCTTCCTCACTTTTAGTTTTGTTATTTTTACTTTTTTTGTCTTGCTTTGTTGCTAAGCATTCTCATTTACATTTGAGAATGCTAATCGCAATCAGGCTCTTCTTCCTCTACTACATAACTTTGATCTTTTTTATCTTCAGTTACTTTTTCCGCTGAATCACTCTGCTCTTTAGTGGGCATATCGGAACACGCTTGTATCTGCAAAAAAAACAGCATCGAAAAAACAGCGGCTACTAATCGAACCAAACTACGCATATCACCTCCTGCATTATTTTTTAATCATTAATATTTGTGGAAGTCCGATAGTAACCCCATTGCTATTTATTTTACAACCTTAAATTTTTTTCGATGACAATTGCTGTCAGAAAAAAAATTCGACAAAAAAACAGGCCAGAGTTTTACGTTGCCCCGATTCCACTATTGAAACTTCATGCGGTATCGAACAATCATTGATTAGCACGGCACGCTGCTGTGGAGAGTAACTGTGATCACCGCGCTGTTGACCACGAGTGATGAAATCACCACTTTTATAATGTGCATTGAAATGAAATACGACGGTGGCGAAATAATCGGGATTGCTGCCCTGATCGACATGCACACCAATGTAATCACCCTACTGCAAGCGGTTGGCCTGACAGCGACACGGACAAAGCGCGTCACTGCCGAGAACCTTTTTGTAAAAGGCCATCATCTTTGCGCTCATGACTATATGGCTGATCTCTTCCGAATGCGCATGCAATGCCACGGGTTATCAACGTCATTATAAAAACGACACATCCGGGCGGAGTGTCCTTCATCGGCGTCATCGCCAACAATTTGTTCCTTTTCAACTTCGTTCAGCAACGTTTCTATTCGCTACTATTCTACGTCTGCTAACGATAATTCGATTTCGTTAAACAGCAATGAATCTCGACGTTCAAATTCCTGTTTCGTATTAATTAGCATTCCGGATCTCCAGCCAGTATTGATTCACTTGCAAATAACTGCTCGATGGTTTCGCGCTGACGAATAACATAAGCGTAATCACCGTCGACCATTATCTCTGCCGCTCTCGGACGGCTGTTGTAATTTGAACTCATGCCAAAGCCGTAGGCTCCACACGAACGCACTGCCAGATAATCACCCTGATGTAGAGCCAGCTTTCGATCCTTGCCCAGAAAGTCACCAGTTTCGCAAATCGGCCCGACCACGTCATAGTTCTGCTTCGCTTCATTTTCCCTGGGCACCAGGGGCACAATCTCCTGCCATGCGCCGTACAGCGATGGCCGGATCAGATCATTCATGGCGGCATCAACAATGGCAAAGTTATGCTCTTCACCCGGTTTCAGATACAGCACTTCGGTGAGCAACACCCCGGCATTGCCGGCAATGGCCCGTCCCGGTTCAATGATGATTTCGACGTCACGCCCCTGCAGATGTTCCGTCAGCGCTCTGGCCAGCTCTGCCGGTTGCGGCGGCTGCTCATCGCGATAACAGATGCCCAGTCCACCACCCAGATCGAGATGTTGCAGGACAATGCCGGCTTCAGCCAGTCGATCGACCAGTGCCAGCACCCGCTTCAGGGCATCGACAAAGGGCGCGACTTCGGTCAGCTGCGAGCCAATGTGGCAGTCCACGCCGATGACATTAATGGCCGCCATGGCATGGGCTTTTTTGTATACCTCGAAAGCCTCTTCGATGGCGATGCCGAATTTGTTTTCCTTCAGGCCGGTGGAAATATAGGGATGGGTTTTGGCATCGACATCCGGATTCACGCGCAGAGAGACCGGGGCCTGAATTTTCTTCTGTTCCGCAATACTCGCAATCACTTCCAGCTCAGCTTCCGATTCCACATTAAAGCAGCGAATACCTACTTCCATGGCGTGCTCGATTTCATCTCTTCTTTTGCCCACACCGGAAAAGACAATCTTGCCCGCTTCACCCCCGGCATGGAGAACGCGTTCCAGCTCACCGATGGAGACGATATCAAAACCCGAACCCAGACGCGCCAGTACATTTAATACCGCCAGATTGGAGTTAGCTTTCACCGCATAGCAGATCAGATGCCGGCAATCCTTTAGAGCCTCATCAAATGCTTTCCAGTGGCGCTCGAGAGTGGCCCGTGAATAGACATAACTGGGTGTGCCCCATTCGGCAACGACTGCCTGCAAGTCAACCGCTTCGGCGAACAGACGGCCATCGCGATAATTAAAGCTATCCATGGTTCATCACCTCTTGCTTCATCACGGGCATTTTCACGGGCGCCAGACGGGCATCCTTTTCATTCTCGGCATCCGGCAGGTACAACGGACCGGTTTTACCGCAGCCCGCGATAAGCAGCGCGAACAACACTGGTATTAATAAACGTATCATCAATTTTTTCTTCTGGTTTTGTATTAAGGTGTGGATTATTGCAATATTCCACCTGCACGCAAACCCGTAGCAATGGGGCTTTATGCGCCAGCGGTCATTTTATACTTTATTAGCAGCAAAAACGGGAGCGTATTGCACCATGTCTGAACTTGATTTTATTACTCTCCAAACCGGTCCGCATCCCGATGCCGCTATCATCTGGCTGCACGGTCTGGGCGCGAGCGGCCATGACTTCGCCGCCATCGTGCCGCAGCTGCATTTACCGCCTGCACTGGCCATTCGTTTTATTTTCCCCCACGCCCCGGTTCGCCCTATTACCATCAATCAGGGTTACCCGATGCCCGGCTGGTACGACATTACCGGTCTTAAGATAGCCGATGATGAAGATGAAGCGGGCATCAAGGCTTCCAGCTCCGCTGTTCACGCCCTGTGCCAACAGCAGGAGGCAGCGGGTATCGCCTCCCGACGTATTATTGTGGCGGGCTTTTCTCAGGGCGGCGCCGTCGCGCTACACTGTGGTCTCGATTATCCGGCACCGCTGGGCGGTATTATGGCGCTCTCCAGCTACCTGCCCCAATGCGCTCCGCTGGGAGCGACAGCCAACCAGAGCACCGAGATCTTTATGGCCCATGGTCGCCTGGATAACGTCGTTGAATTCGATTATGGGGAGAAAAGCCGCGAAGCTCTGGAAAAATTCGGCTATGCAGTCAAGTGGCACGAGTACGCTATGGCGCACAGTGTCTCTGCCGAAGAGATTCAGGATATCCGCCGCTGGCTGATTGAAAAATTCGAATAGCCCCGCTTCATAATTTTTCCGGTTCACGTGCTAATATCAGTCAGTCACCATTTTTCGATCCGCTATCATGAAAGAGATCACCTTAAGTCTGGGCATCAATGCCGCTGAGCCGCTCTGGCGCATCGCCCCCACCCGGGATGAGGAGGGCAACCGTGCCAGTGACCTGTTGATGATTATCCCCCGGCTTAAATCCAAACCCCGACACCATATTCAACGCATTCTGTCTGAACTTGAAATCGCGCTGGCCCCCTTCCGCCAGCTCATTCTGCTGGTGAATGTGGATATGAAACTGAACACTTTATGGATTTCATTTAAGGCTCAGCCCGGTTTATTTGCTAAAATAATCGCCGCCGTGAAGCTACACGTTCCCGAAGCGGTGCTGGTCGGCGAAACCATTAATCCCCTTAATAAATAACTTTTAGAGACCTTTATGAATCAGCCCGCTTTAGATTTACGCGCTTATGAAGAAATGAAAGAAATCATGGAAGAGGTGCTGCCTGAACTGCTCAACACTTTCATCGAGTACATGCCCGAGCAGCTCAATGACTTAAATCATGCCATTGATGACAATAATCCGGATCTGCTCTTCGGCATCGCGCATCGCATGAAAAGTTCCAGTAACAGCCTGGGCGCGCTCGGTCTGGCCAAAATCGCCGAAAGCATCGAAATGCTCGGCCGTGCCGGCAACACCGAAGGCGCTCGCGAAAAAAGTGCCGAGCTGGAAGAGCAACTCAATGAAGTGATCGCCTTTTTCAAAGAGGAGCAGAAAACCCTGACCTGAATCCGTGGCTTAACCTCGGATTCAGGTCAGAGTTAAACCGGCTCCAGTAAGCGGTTTCTGGCTTCTGCTATCGCCCTGCGCACCTGCTCGGGCGCGGTGCCGCCGACATGATTACGTGAAGCCACCGAACCTTCCAGCGTCAGCACCTCGTAAACATCCTCGTCGATCATGGCCGAAAAGCCCCGCAACGCCTCCAGACTCAGCTCACTAAGATCTATCTGCTGCTCCATCGCGACCGCGACCGCGCTGCCCACCGCTTCATGGGCATCGCGGAACGGCAGCCCTTTACGAACCAGGTAGTCGGCCAGATCGGTGGCGGTTGAAAACCCCTGTCTGGCGGCGGCGTACATATTAGCATGCTTGCACTGGATGGCGGGGATCATGTCGGCGAAGGCGCGCAATGAACCCAGCACGGTATCCAGGGTATCAAAAATCGGCTCCTTGTCCTCCTGGTTATCCTTGTTGTAGGCCAGCGGCTGCGATTTCATCAATGTCAGCAGGCTGACCAGATTGCCGTTCACCCGCCCGGTCTTGCCCCGCACCAGCTCGGGTACATCGGGGTTCTTTTTCTGCGGCATGATTGACGAGCCGGTGCAGAAGCGATCGGGCAGCTCGATAAAATTGAACTGGATCGACGACCAGATCACCAGCTCTTCCGACATGCGCGACAGATGGGTCATCAGCATGGCCGAGGCGGCGCAGAACTCGATGGCGAAATCCCGGTCGCTGACCGAATCCAGTGAATTTGCGGTGGGCGCATCAAAGCCCAGCAGTTCGGCGGTGAACTCACGGTCGATGGGATAACTGGTGCCGGCCAGCGCGGCTGCGCCCAACGGACACATGTTCATGCGCGCGCTGCAATCTTCGTAGCGGGAGACGTCGCGCGCGAGCATCTCAAACCAGGCCAGCATGTGATGCCCGAAGGTCACTGGTTGCGCCGCCTGCAGGTGGGTAAAGCCGGGCATGATGGTGTCCGCTTCGGCTTCCGCCAGCCCCAGCAATCCATGCTGCAACCTTTTGGCTTCGTTAATGACCTGCACAATCTGCTCGCGCAGATAGAGCCGGATGTCGGTCGCCACCTGATCATTGCGTGAGCGACCGGTATGCAGTCGCTTGCCGGCGTCGCCGATGATTTCGGTCAGGCGCGCCTCGATATTCATATGTACATCTTCACGCGCAATCGACCATTCAAAACCACCGCTGCCTATCTCTGCTTCCACCTGATCCAGTCCGTCGAGAATTGCCGCCAGGTCATCATCGGACAGCACCGCGACCTTGTTCAGCATGCGGGCATGAACGCGCGAACCGGCGATATCCTGACGATACATCCTCTGATCGAATGCCACCGAGGCGGTGAAGGCTTCAACAAAGGCGTCGGTCTGCTCGCTAAAACGTCCGCCCCATGACTGGTTAACTTGAGCTTTTCCGGCCTGTTTCTTCTGATCTTCTGTACTCATATCTCTGCACGCTTGATAGGTTTTTTTAATTTTTTCACTGTCGTGCGCAACAATTCTGCGCCGTCAATTTATTGCATAAGTATATCAGGGATGCCGCTGTCAGCGCCGCCTCTGACGCAACTTTCCGAAGCAAGCCGGCGTTTCACTTGCAATCCAGCGGCGCTCGACTATCTCTAGTAGCCATGGAAAACAATTTACAATTTATCGACCTCGACCTCAGCGATACCGGGCTGCTGCCCAACTTCTGCAACGTTAACGTCATTTTTATGCTGATTTTGCTGGTGGAGCTGCTGGCGCTGGTGCTGACCTCTGCGCCGGCAACGGTTAATTTCTGGGACCAGCTCGCCTTCATTTCGATGCTTATGCTCTGGATTGGTCTGCTCAATGCCGCCGTGCTTTGCAGCGCACGCAGCTGGATAAACGCCCTGCCCACCCGCACCGGCGTCAGCCTCAGCTTTGCCCTGATGATGCTAATCAGTTTTACTTTCTGCCTGCTGATTATCGGCACCAATCACTGGCTGGAACTGGATCCGGTGACCTCACCGCTGGGCGATTATTTTCTGGCGCGCATCATGCTGATCAGCGCAGTTGTCTATGCGGTGAGCCTGCGCTATTTCTATGTACACCAGCAATGGAAAATCCACATCCAGGCGCAATCCAAAGCCGAAATTCAGGCTCTGCAGGCGCGCATCCGCCCGCATTTTTTCTTCAACAGCATGAACACCATCGCCAGTCTGATTGCCTTTAACCCGGACAAGGCGGAAAAGGCGGTTGAAGACCTCTCCGATATTTTTCGCGCCAGCCTGCGCGAGCAGACTACCAATACCCTCGCCGATGAGCTGGAGCTGACCCGCAGTTATCTCGCCATCGAAGCACTGCGCCTGGGCGAGCGTCTAAACCTT
Source organism: Gammaproteobacteria bacterium (assembly GCA_027858635.1). Taxonomy (GTDB): domain Bacteria; phylum Pseudomonadota; class Gammaproteobacteria; order SZUA-229; family SZUA-229; genus LH-M37. The sequence continues at coordinate 14,461 of JAQICG010000419.1, forward strand.
GAATGGGATATTGATAAGAGCCTGCTTGCGACCGAAGTGCCCGCCCTGTGCCTGCAACCGCTGGTAGAAAACGCCATCTATCACGGCATCGAACCCCTGATCCAGGGCGGCGTTATCTCCATCTCGGCGAAGCGCAAAGACCACCGGCTCGTACTCGGTGTCAGCAACCCTCTGGGCAGCGGCGCCATGAAAAATCATAAGGGTAACCAGATGGCGCAAAATAATATCCAGCAACGCCTCGCGCTGGTGTATGGCAACAGGGCCAAATTCAACATCCATGCCGGTGACGATACCTATGCGGTCATTTTGGAAATTCCACTGGAAAGCCATAGTATTTAGATTCATACTCTCTGTGTATGATAGAAGCATTACGTTGCCAGGATACTGTCGGACTTGGGAGAGCGGCCCCGCTTCAATCCCGCTAAACCCGACAGCATCCTGAACGCTGTTGCTTAATAATGGGTAAACCAATGTGAAAATTCTAATTGTTGATGACGAACAGCTGGCGCGCCAGCGTCTACGGCATATGCTGTCAAAGTCAGAGGAACACACCCTTGTCGGTGAAGCCGCGACAGGTGAGCAGGCGCTGGCGCTGGCGCAAAACCTCAGGCCCGATCTGGTATTCATGGATATCCGCATGCCGGGCATGGATGGTCTGGAAGCGGCCAATTATCTCAGCCGGCTGCTCAGACCTCCCGCCATTGTTTTCACCACCGCCTTCAGTGAACACGCCTTAAGTGCGTTCGACAGCAATGCGGTCGGCTATCTGCTGAAACCCATCAAGCAGGAGCGCCTCGATCAGGCGATCCAGTCGGCCAGCCGCCTCAATCGTGCACAGCTCAACCAGCTGAAACAGGATGAAAACCCCAATACCCGCAGTAAAATATGTGTGAAAATTCGGGGCACTCTTGAGCTGGTGCCGATTGAAGATATCATCTATTTCAAGGCCGATCAGAAATATGTCACCTTGCGCACCGACGAGCATGAATATCTTATCGAAGAATCCCTCAAGGCTCTGGAGTCCGAGTTCGCCAACAGCTTTATCCGCATTCACCGCAACGCGCTAGTGTCCAAAGACCATATCCATGGCCTACAGAAAAACGATCAAGGGCATGTCTGCCTTAACTTCAAGGACATCGATGATCTGCTGGAGGTGAGCCGCCGCCATCTTCCCGAAATTCGGCAAATCATCAAATCCACCCGCCACTGATATTTTAATCACTGGTGATCACCGCGCTGCATGAACCTGACCCTGCCCCTTAAAAACAGAACCATTGTGGTGACCCGCCCCAAAGGACTGGCCGAACCTTTGCTACAACGTATAAACGAAGCTGGCGCCACCGCCTTGCACTATCCGGTGATGCGCATCGATGATGTTAGCGACAACCCGGCGCTGGACAACATTATCGATCATCTGGCTGATTTCGATATAGCTGTTTTCATCAGCCCGACCGCAGTGCAAAAAACGCTGGAAAAAATTACCGTATTGCCGGATCAGTTTCTTCTGGCAGTTATCGGGCGCAGCTCCGAAGCCATGCTAAAAAAACATCAGCTTGCAGCCGACATTGTTCCCGAGGGCTTCGATACTGAAAGCCTGCTGCAGCACCCTGCACTCCAGCCGGACAGCCTCGCGGGTAAAGTGGGGGTCATC
>JAQICG010000426.1 GCA_027858635.1 Gammaproteobacteria bacterium
ATCGTAATGTAATACGAAGTATTTGAATCATTCTGAAGTGTATATTCGACATCAACCGCCTGCCCGTCAACGGCCGTCCTCGATGAAAAGCCCGCATCAAACAGGGCAGCATTAACGACTGCGCTGCTGGTTACAATTTCAGGGATTAATACATCAAACCTGACATCATAGAAAAGCTCGGTAGAATTACCCGCGTTATCTGTAACTCTAAAGGTGACTTTATGAACATCGTTAGTTGTTGTTTGAAACCAGTTACTACCCAAATATTCTGTGACCATTGGAAAATAATAAAAAAGATCAGAACCTCCTGCTTTTGGTGCGGTAGTCCAGCCAATAACTTCAGAATTATTGAGTTCATATTTATATTCAACTATTAAGTTTTCCTGACTGGTAAATACACCTGCACCTTGTGGGTCAGTCGGCGAAAACCCTAATAAAACATAACCATCGAATTGTAAATCACTGCTAATCGTCGTGCCATTTAAACTAACATTGTCTGTACTAACACAAACAGGATTGGTATTACCTGATGATGGCGTTAGCTGCCCAATGCTACAAAGATTCAACTGGCCCTGATATGTCGTAAATCTAACTTGCCTTGGGTCAGAAGTAATAGTTGGAAAAATCAAAACAACTCCCACACTAACATCAAGACTATTACCATTACCTACCGCATCAGTTATCTGTACAGTGACGATATTATTCCCCGACAGTAAAGCAATATCCGCTGACCAGGTATTCAGATTTGAATCAATAATTGCTGTTATTCCGTTAACAGTTATAGAAGCTATAGGCGCACCTTGTGCTTCATAAGTGCCTGATGCTGTATATGACTTATTATTGACTAATTTAGATGAGGTTAAAGCGATAATCGGTGATGTATTATCAATCACGTAATTAAAATCGGTACGACTCTGATTGTTAAGCACATCCGTTGCCACCACGGTAATGGTAATGTTTCCATCGGTGTAGTTGGTGGTGTTGAGTGAGAGTATGGGATTAGCTATTTGGGCGTTGCTGTTGAGTAAGCCATTGACTTCAAATTGCACGGATTTTAAACCAATGGGATCTGTCACGTTAAAACTAAGATTATCGATGCCTTTTATAAAGCTATCAGGTGGGAGTACCGCCGTACTGACCGGGCCTTCCTGGTCTACGCCAGTTGCGGGCACTCCTCCATAGATCGCATCGGTGGAACTGGCTACTTCATTGGCATAAAGTACGAAGTCATCAATACCAAGACCTGTATTGTTTCGATCCGAGCTAATAATGCTCAATATGTTTTGAGCGATGGTATTACGAAATGTATCAGCATTGAGGGCGACCGAGCCGAGTGAGAGTTGACCTACGCTGTTACCGTTATTAATAAAACCAAGTCCATTAAAGACGCCATCCGAGGCAATATCCTGACATAAGACTTGTGTTGCGTAGATGCTGGAGTTTTGATTAAAACGATGCGGTGTTACACCATTTATCGCAGAGACTTCTGCAGTAAATGAAGAGATTGCCGCGAGGATCGTGCCATAGCGCAAGCTATCGGTAATTTCAAAATTAGCATTATCAGGATCAGTAATATCCAGCGGCCTTGTGCCCAGAATATCTATGCCGGCCAGACCCGAAAAAATACTCGCCGCCTCAGTAATGGCATTATTGACGTTTATACCATGGCCGATTTTGTAATCGGCTAAGCACGTTGCCAGGTGAGTTAAGGGTGTGATTTGCACAGTAATGGCACTGCCCTGCTCATAAAACATATAGGCGCGCAGAGCCTGGCCATCTAATAATTCCACTGAAACACCTGACGCTTCTTCAGTATAGCGACCGTCACGAACTTCAATCACTATTGGGCGATCTGTGCTTGTGAAATTCTCAAAAACAAAAGCACCTGTACCGTCGGTGGTAGTTTCTGCAAGAAGACTGCCTTGCTGGCCATTATCTAACTCATATACTCTCAGTGTGCCGTTAGTAATAACAGCATCTGTGACCGTTCCATCAAGCCGTGCTGACGGTGCGCTGGCAGGTACGGCGCCGTCGCCACCCCCACAAGAGATTAAACTGACTATTAAAGTCAGTAATGCACCAGAAATTCCTATTTTTCTTCTCATTTTAATACCCTTGTTTAGAATGTGATATAAAAACCCGCTTCGACTTTGGCCAATACGTCATTAACCGGCACGGATAACCTGATAGCGAAACCGCTATCGTGTTTATCGAACCAGTCTGTATTCGCTGTAAAATTAAAATCTATGGCCAGGCCTGATTTGGTTTGATCATCGAAGGTCTGGGCTAGAAAGCCCTGACTGTCGGTCAGAAAACGGTTCTTAAATTCAAGCGCACTGAAGGATGCGCCAATACCTAGCCAGGGTTTAAAATTCCGGCTGAGGCGGTACTGTGATTGATAGATTGTCGCGATTTCCAGGCCGGTGACTTCCTGCCCTATTTCGGTTTCATTGCCGTCAAAATCAAGAGAATGGTATTGGCCCTGTATCCAGACGCGGCTATTTCTACCGGAATTGATGATAAGAAGACCACTCAAGGCATTTGCGGCTGTAATGACCGCAGTATCAGTATCGAGTGAGGATTTGTAAGCGCCAATAACTGGCATCCAGCCGTACTCAAATGTGTCAGCGATGGCCAAGGATGGGATGAGAATTAGTGCTGCGATGATTCCTTTCAATTTCTTTCCTTTTTGTTATGTTTTTTCCGTGACTAGCGGAGAATTATACAGTTAAATCTACTGATTTGCATTATTGACCGTGTATTTTTTCATGGGAGTCTGTTTTCCAGGATTTTACCTAATCCTTGAGAGTGGGCCTTGAGACAATTGTATCGAGAGGGGATCAGCCATTAGCTGACATTGAACGATTTGCATAACCTGACAGTTTTACACAGAGCAGAGTGAAACGTCGCGGCGTGTAAAACCGGTCAGCGTTGATGCCGTTGTTAGGGCTATATTTCGTATATATCACAACAGCTTCATCTCTTTGTACAAGCCAGACTGAATTATTTTTCCTGTAAACCCTAGACCCTCGATGTGCTTCTTATGCACACGATATAAACTTTCGCCCATTCTAGGATCAAACGTCAT
>JAQICG010000256.1 GCA_027858635.1 Gammaproteobacteria bacterium
ATATAAGGTTCATTCCAGTCTGGCTTAATGCTACTTGCCTTAAGAAGGCTTTTTTCAGCCGCTTCCTTCTTCCCTGCTTTCCATTGAACTTTAGCCAGGAGCATGTACAGTTCTGCTGATTCCCCTTTTTCGCGAATAGCAGCCTGGACTGTTTTTTCAGCCAGATCAGAATTTTCATCGGCAACATAAAGTGACACTAAAAGCTCTAGTATTCGACCATTTTCTTCAGCTTTGCTGTAACCATCCTCCAGCAATTTGACCGCATCATCTCTCCTGTTTTCAGTCAGCATGTAAGGCACAGACTGAATGTATCCATTTGGTCGCTCAGGGTATAATTCAATCATCTTTATGGCATAGGGTTTAGCTTCAGAAACCATTTTTCTTTCATTCAGCAGTGCGCTTTTATAGGATAAGGCCTGGTAATCATCGGCATTAATAGAAAGATAATGATCAACAATCTTCTCTAATTTATCTTTATTTTTATTCCTGGCGTAGTAACTGGCGAGCGCCATCAATCCTTTTGCATTAGCTTTATTATTTTCATACGCGCGGTTAATGATTTCATCTGCCTGTTGTTTTTCACCATTAGCACTATGCGCTGCGGATAATAAGAAATAGCCTTCCATATTTTCCGGATCATCCTTAACTACTATCCTCAGTGAGATGATTGCACCTTCATAATCCTTATTTATTAACTGTGTCTTTGCTTTTACAAAGTTCAATTTAGCGTCATTAGGGGAAATCTTTAGTGCATCGTTTCTAACACTTTCCGCAGCATCGAACTTTTTCTCTTGTATATAAATACTTGCAAGATGCACTGCTGCCTTCATCCCAGTGGAGTCCTCAGGAAAATCTGATATCGCTGTCTTAAGTATTTTTTTCGCATCCTCCAGATTATTTTCAGACATATACATAGTGGCTAGTGCAATTCTGATATCCCCCTCTTGCGGATACTTTGTTGCCAGACTCTTCAACTCCTCAATTGCAGCCTGATTACTTTTTGTCTGCTGTAAAAACTCAACCAGTGCCATTTTTCTTTTCGTATCTTCCTCGTCTGCATCAATCGCCTTGCGTAAGGTCTGCTCAGCTTTTTCAGTTTCATTAGTAAACTTATAAAACACTGCCAGTTTCAAATAATTCATAAATGCTTCTGGATTGTTTTCCAGAATTTTCTTATAGGTGCTTTCTGTAAGATCATATTTTCCTGCTTTATAATATGTCTCCGCTAGCGTGCTTAGCAATATACGACTCTGTGGATTCTCTTTGATACATGCATTAAGCAGACTAATCGATTCATCATATTTTTTGTCTTTTAGATAAAGCGATGAAAGAAGTAAGGCATTCTGAATGTGCCCGGGTTTTCTGGCAAAAATATCCTGCGTAATTTTCATTGCGCCGGCTGTATCATCCTGTTTCAAAAGAATGCCGGCTTTCAGTAGCAGGCCATTTATGTTGGAAGCGTCTTTAGCTAGAATAAAGTCTCTTTTTTCAATGGCGGCATCGATATCACCTGCTAGCAGGAGGTTATAAGTACCAATTTTTGCATTAAATTCCAGGTTGTCCGGAGCAAGCTCCAGCGCTTTTGAGTAGTTACCGAATGCCTTTCGAAATTCTTTTTGCTGCTCAAATACCTGACCCAGCTGAAAATAGGCCTGGGCATCATTCGGGTCGATCTGAAGGACATTTTTCAGTTCAATTCGGGCCTTCTCCAGATCGCCGGCATTCAGGGACTGCTGGGCTTTTTCCAGGTTGACCTCTTTTCGTTCTTCGGCCCCGCCACAGCTAATCAGAGATACTATGGCAATTATCGTAATGAGAATATGTTTCATGCTAGTTAACTCTTCGGTTGTTATGTTCTTGAATATGGATCACTAAATTACATTGATATGAAATCGCTGCTCAGACCATGACTTTTAACGAATACAAGTTTTATGGTCTGATGCTCTTTATTCATGATAACGGTTGGTTCTGAAACCTTCTTTTTCACACAATGCATCGCGTTCAGCAATCATAATGTCGTGATCGACCATTTCTTTTACCATCTCTTCCAGGCCTATTTTCGGAACCCAGCCCAGTTTTTCTTTGGCCTTTGTTGGGTCACCCAATAAGGTCTCGACTTCGGTAGGTCGGAAATAGCGTTTATCCACTTCATCCAGGCATTTTCCTGTGGCTTTATCATAGCCTTTTTCATCGATACCTTCACCTTTCCATTGCATTTCGATACCGGCAGCCTTTGCGGCTTTATTAACAAAATCTCTCACCGAATATTGAACGCCGGTGGCGATTACAAAATCCTCGGGGCTCTCCTGTTGCAGCATTAGCCATTGCATTTCAATATAGTCTTTTGCATGGCCCCAGTCTCTTTTAGCATTTAGATTACCTAAATACACATTATCCTGCAGCCCTAGTTTTATTCTTGCAAATGCGCGGGTAATTTTTCTGGTGACAAAGGTTTCGCCTCTAATCGGTGACTCATGATTAAATAAAATGCCGTTACAGGCATAGATACCATACGCCTCCCGATAGTTTACGGTGATCCAGTAGGCATAAAGTTTGGCCACGGCATAGGGTGATCGAGGATAGAATGGGGTCGTTTCTTTTTGTGGAATTTCCTGCACTTCGCCGAAAAGCTCGGATGTTGATGCCTGGTAATAGCGTGTTTTTTTCTCCAGCCCGGTAATACGAATCGCTTCCAGAATTCGCAGTGCGCCCATGCCTACCGCATCGGCTGTGTATTCCGGACATTCAAATGAGACCGCGACATGGCTTTGTGCGCCAAGATTATAAATTTCATCCGGTTGAATCTCCTGCACAAGACGAACCAGATTCATGGAGTCGGTAAGATCGCCGTAATGCAACTTAAATCTTTGATCTTTTACATGCGGATCCTGATACAGGTGATCAATGCGATCGGTATTAAAGGAAGAGGCCCTGCGTTTAATCCCGTGTACTTCATAGCCCTTGTCCAAAAGAAATTCAGCCAGATAAGCACCATCCTGCCCTGTAATTCCTGTAATCAATGCTATCTTGCTCATATCCAATCAACTCCACGCTGTTAAAAAATAATTATTTAAGCAATCTCTAATTTATCTGTCATTTCGACCATAGGAAAAGATCCACAAGATGACAGCTTATTAATCAGTGCCATTTACATAACCTTCGCGCACGAGATATAAATAAATATCTTCTGCTGCCTGAATCGGTGACATATTTTCAGTATCGATAACCAGTTCGGGATTTTCAGGCGTATCATAAGGGTCGCTGATACCGGTAAATTCCGGAATGATTCCTTTCCGTGCTTTTGCATATAATCCCTTGCGATCTCTTCGTTCACATTCTTCAAGCGAAGTTGAAACAAATATTTCTATAAATGCGCCATACTGTTCGATGTTGGCCCGCGCTTCTTTTCGCATCGTGGCGTAGGGTGCTATGGGCGCACATATTGCAATGCCCCTGTTCTTGGTGATTTCACTGGCTACATAGCCGATGCGTTTGACATTTATGTTCCGGTCTTTTTTAGAAAACCCCAGTTCGCTGGAAAGGTTTTGCCGAACTATATCACCATCGAGCAGGGTAACAGGACGCCTTCCATCTTCGATGAATTTGGCATATATAATGCGCGCTAATGTTGATTTCCCCGAACCCGACAGGCCGGTAAAAAATAATGTTATGCCCTCTTTTTCACGCGGTGGGCACGCCTGTTGCATGGCGGAAAGAACATTGGGATATGTCACCCACGAAGGTATTTCCAGGTTCCGGTGAATCGCTTCAAGAATTTTGGCATTGGAATAGTTTACCGCTTCACAGTTAGCCGGTTTTATTCCGTCTACCGACACGAATTTCCCTGATTGCTGATTAAAGCAAAGTTCATTCGCATACACGATACTAATATCAAGCGCATGTTCGTATTTTTTAATATATTGCTGAGAAGCGCCGGTGGCATAAAATCTAACCGCATCATCTCTCACATTGGGCGGTGCAGCATGCTCGGAGCCGACAATATAATGCGAGCAGCCGTAATTTTGTCTTATTATGGCGTTCATCAGAGCCTCACGCGGGCCAGCCATGCGCAGTGCCGCCGGAAGTAAAGACAACTGCACCAGTCCCTTCGGGTAATGCTGCATGATGGCCTGATAGCAATGAACGCGGGCATAGTATTCAATATCGCCCGGTTTGGACATGCCCACCACAGGATGTAACAAAATATGTGCATTGGCCTGATTTGCAGCCAGTGAGGTGATTTCCTGATGAACACGATGCATAGGTTTGCTGGTATGAAACGCCACTACATTTCGCCAGCCCAGCTTGTCAAAATACTGCCTGAGTTGCAGCGGCGTATCCCGCAAGGTTTCAAAGTCATAATGAAACGGCAACTGTATGCCCTGCACAGAACCACCGACATAAACATCCTTTACCGTGTCATAAATATAGGCCACACCCGGATGCCGGTGATCTCTGGTGCCATAGATCTTTTCCGACTCCCTGTCCTTATCGGGCCGCCAGATACTTTCGATGGTAAGCACAGCAGGCATAAAACCCTCGGTATCGCGCAACCCAAGGCGTGAACCAACCTCAAGCTTTTCGGCCTGGGTCTCATCAATATCAAGATAATACGGCATCGGCCACACGGTTCCATCCGTGAGCTTCGCCTTGTCCACAACGGAGTTATATTCTTTTTCGTTCATAAACCCGGTCAAAGGCGATAGCGCACCATTGAGCAGCATCTCAATATCACATTGCTGCCTTTGAGTGAGGGTAATCGAGTCGAAGGACTCAGATTCAACTTTTAACTCTTCCGCAGCGACATCATCCAGTAATAGATTTTTAAGCTCACCGCCGTAAGGCTTTATTAAATGATCCATAGTTTTTTAAATTTGTTAATGTTGAAAAGATAGTTGGCAGTAATCAGTTGGCAGTTGGCAGTAAAAGCTTTGAGACTCAAGCAGAACTTACAGGCCTGCATACACTACCCCCTCTCCCATTGGGAGAGGGCTGGGGTGAGGGG
>JAQICG010000063.1 GCA_027858635.1 Gammaproteobacteria bacterium
ACAGACGGGTTAAGGTTTTGCCTTAACCCGTCTGGCTTTATCATTCAAATCATATATATTAAGAAGGGACTCATTCGGCTGGGAACTTCTCCCCTTCTCTTCGATTTTCTTCAACACAAATCCTGAATTCTGATCTGACAATAATCTCAGGCGCATTTCCCTATGAGCCTGGCTGAATGCTATAGCCGTTACGTCGATTTAATTCACTACTTCCTATAACACCGCCTATAACACTGCACAATTCAAAACAGCATGACAGCCATTCAGAGCCACAGCTCGCCAATGGGTGTGTCGGGCGAATAGTGCCGGGCGACCTGGGCCTGGAAAAGTTCGGCGGTGGCCATGGCATCAACTTTGGCGTGGTGCGAGGCGTAGTCAGGCAGGCCGTAACGCTGACGGCTGTTGGCCAGGCGGATCGATTCTTGAGGAAAACCCAGGAACCGCCGCAACCGCGCCATCATGCCCTGTCGGATTGAGATTGCCTCGATGGTCATGGTATCAATGAGTGGAAATAGACAGTGTTCACCTCGCCGACCCATCACTGCTGTATCCAGAAACGGGCGTTCGATATTGCGAAAATGTACCACCAGAACGTGTCCACTCAAGGCATCCAGCACTTCACCCAGAATGGCATCCAGGTCGGGCGCATTCGCCACTTCGCTGTGAGTAATACGATGAATTTCGATGGAGCTGACATTCAGCACGCCCGCAGGTTTGACCAGCCAATAGTGCCCGGCGGAAGGTCGAATGCGCTCGAGAGTGAAAGGCACCATGCCGATCGAGACAATGCCGTCTCGGCGGGCATTCATGCCGGTGGTTTCGAAATCCAGCGCCATAAAAGAGAGCTCGCGCAGTGGCGTCTGTGCATCGGGCAGACCGGCTGAATAAAAACGCCGCAGATCTGGGTCGTGACAGAGCCGAGCCTGCTGATCAAAATAGGACGCCCAGTCAGGCGCGGCCTCGGATTGAGACTTCGCATTCCACATAGCCACCTCAGCGATTCGGCGTCGGGTAACGAAAGCGCAGAAATTTCTGTGCGTTACTCAACACTTGAAAGGCATCCTTGAGATTGTGACGCTCGACATCAGAGACATTTTCCGGCTCGATATTGTTATCGGGTGGACGCTCCAGTCGCAGATCATACGCCTGATGGCGGATGCGCACCATGGCGATAACCTCGAGCGCATAGCGCAGTTTATCCGCCTGCCCGGCCGGCAGCGTACCCGCCTGTTCGATATCATCAAGACGTTCAAAGGAGTTCTGCGCAGTCGAAGCTATCGCCAGCGCATGAATGCGTATGACATCGACCATCGGCGCCGTACCCCGGCGTTTGAGGTTGATGGAGTTTCGCTGTTTGCCGTCTTTCTCCATCACAAAAGTACGAAAGAATCCCAACGGTGGTGTGCGACTGAGCGCATTGCGAGCCAGCGCCGCGAGAAACGGCGGGTTCTTGCCGGCGCGACTCGCAATCAGATCCTGTAGAGTCTCGACAAAATGCTCCTCGCCATAAACAGCATCAAGGTCAAAAAAGATGGAGCTGTGCAACAGCCGCTGGGGATCAGGCTCGGCAATCCACTCTTCAAAATAACGCTTCCAGACCGAAAGCGGCTGACGCCACTGCGCATTGGTTGCCATGATGCCACCGCTGCAATAGGGATAACCGCAGGCGTTCATGCCGTCACTGACCCGTTTTGCCAGCTCGAGAAAATAGGCATCGTGCTGCTCGGGATCAAAGCGGTCATCGAGAATGAGCGCATGATCCTGATCGGTGGTCACCGTCTGCTCATCGCGGGCCATGGAACCATTGACCATAAAGCAGTAAGGAACCGGCGCAGCACCGAGTTCGGCTTCGGCGAGTTCAAGCAATCGACGAACCAGACTGCGACCCACCGTGGTCACTGCGCTGCCGATCATCCTGGAGCTGGCGCCCTCGTCTGACAGCTGGACAAACGCCGCCCGTAAATCGGGCATCAGTCTTGCCAGACCCTCGACGTTAGGCTGAGAGAAAATATTGCTGACCAGATACAGGCTGCTCTTGGTTTCATAACGAACGATGTCCGACAGATGCACCACACCCACTGGGCGGCGACGGTGCAACACCGGCAGGTGATGAACATTGTTGCGCAGCATGGCAAGCATGGCTTCATAGATGGTCTCATCCGACTGAATCGTGACCAGTTGATCATGCTTGATGTCTGCCAGACGCGTCTGTGCGGAGCCGCCCTCGGCCAGCACGCGCACGCGAAAGTCATGATCGGTGAGAATGCCGGTCATACGCCATGTAGTGGGCTCATCGAACTGGCGAAAGGCTTCTTCATCGCTCTCCTCGGCGGGTGCCAGCAGCAATACCGAGGAGACATGAGATTCAGTCATCAACCGCGCAGCCTCTTGAACCGTGGCCGATTCTTCGATGCTCACCGGCAGACGACTGAGCAGACTGCGCACCCGGGTGATCATCATGTCATTCTCACGTTCGCTCTGTTCAACAGTTGCTTTCAGCCGAGAACCGGAGAGCTCGACAAAGTCGGCGAAATTTTCATCCTCCGCGCAAAGGCGGTCAAAAATGGTTTCAGGAATAAGGTAGAGCAGCGTATCCTCAATCGCCTTTGCCGGAAACCGCACGCGTTGGGTACGCAGCAGTCCGGTCTGGCCAAAGATGTCGCCCTCCCCCAACCGATTATAGAGTTCAGCATTATGGCGATAAACTTCAACGGCGCCGCTTCGAATATAGTAGAGCGAATGGATAGGCTCACCGAATTCAAAGATTGATGAACCGGCCTGAAAATAGGCAATCTCCACTGATGAAGCTACTGTCTCCAGAAGCTCTACGCTGAGGCGATCAAACGGTGCGAAATGACCGATATGCTCGGCGATTTCTCGTACTTCTACTTCCATTAGCTGGCTCTACCTCGATGCAGTTTGGTTTAGATGTTTATCCGCAATAATTATTAAATGCTGTTTTTTATACTGAATTAAACTTTGCACAAGCTTAAATAATTCTAATTTTTAAGCGTTATATTCAGAGTCTTTAAAGCAGGATGGTGCAGTCTATCAGAAAACAGAAATACGTTTAAAACAGGGTAATTTTCTTTGCGACATTTATAATCTGAAACTGCTTCATCACATTTTTGCAGCCAGGTTTTTCAGACGACTTACTCTATCGGTGACCTGTGGATGGGTGCGTAGTATGGGTGGAACAGGATCGCGTTTAGGCTGTATAAATATTTTTTCAAGCCAGCTCCATTGATAGGTTTCTATTTTTTCCAGCGCCGAGGCCAGGCTTAATGGATCTTCGGTAAGGCGAACCGCTTCGGAATCGGCACTGAATTCACGGCTGCGCGATAGTGCCAATTGCATGAGTGTGCTGAAAAAAGGTGCTATCATTAAAATGATCAGCAGCATCCACGGCACCGGTTCGTCAGCCAGAATGTACATCGGTTTATAAATATGGACCAGACCATGGCCATGGTGGCAGTCAGGTTGGCAATGACAGAAGCGATCATCATCACCAGCAAATCATTACCACGAATATGACTGATTTCATGCGCCAACACAGCGGTTAATTCCCGCGTATTCAGCCGATGAAGCATATTATGACTTATGATAATTGAAGTATTTGAATTCAATCCTGCAGTAAAAACATCCATAAATCTACCCGGGATGAGATAGATTTTGGGGATATTTTTTATCCCGGCACACTGGCACAATTGGGCCACAATATTATATAGATGAGGCGCCTCTTCCGGCCTCAATATTTTTGCATCGTGTTTCAGAAAAATTAAATGGGGAGGTATTCGCACGGCGCCGATAAAAATAATAATACCTGCAATCAAAAACCAGAGTATCCCTATTGGCCCGAGCAATAACCAGCCGATCAATCCCAGCAAGGTCAGCATAGCCACCAGCAAAATAAGTGAATGCAGGTAATTACGTAAAGTATCGTTCAGGGAAACTATGCTACTCATTTGCCAATATTTACATAGTCTGAAGTATATAAATACATCTGGTTGTTCAGGGTAAATTCGCAATGAAAGAACCGCTGCTGGACAGTGTGGCTTATCTGGCTTTTTTCTTTTTACTGACTTTAGCGTTACGATTTTTCATGCTGCCGATATCTGTCTGGCTGGCTTTATTGGTACGCGCCGGCCGGGCATTACCAGCCACCTTGTTCAACAGAGACTCCCGACTGCCCACAGCATAGCCCGGCATTTTGATGCGCTTGATACGGTCACCGATCAGTTTTTCGATGTTATTCAGCGAACGCTCCTCTTCGCGGCTGACAAACGAAATGGCCTGGCCGGTGCTGCCCGCGCGACCGGTGCGACCGATACGGTGCACATAGTCTTCGGCCAGATAGGGCAGATTGAAGTTGACCACGTGATCCAGCCCCTGAATGTCCAGACCGCGGGCGGCGACTTCGGTGGCGATCAGCACCTGAACTTTATCGGCCTTGAAATCGGCGATGGCGCGGCGGCGTGCCCCCTGACTTTTCTCGCCGTGGCAGATCGCCGCCTTGATATGCACCTGTTTCAGATTATTCATCAGCTCGTCGGCCTGCGCCCGGGTGCTGGTAAAAACCAGCACCTTGAACCAGTTGTGCTGTTCGATCAGCTCAACGAACAGCTCCGCCTTGCGATGCTCTTCCACCGGGTAGACCACATGCTCGACAGTATCGGCGATGGCATTCTGCCTGGCCGCGCTGATCACTTCGTGATTGCTCAGTATTTTCTTGGCCAGTTCCTTCACCGGCTGCGACATGGTGGCGGAAAACAGCAGCGTCTGACGCTTTTTCGGGGTTTTCTGCAACAGCGCCAACACGTCGGTGATAAAGCCCATATCCAGCATGCGGTCGGCTTCATCGAGCACTACAAACTCGACGCTGCCGAGGTTTATACTGTTCTGCACCACCAGCTCCAGCAAACGCCCGGGTGTAGCGACAACGATGTCGATACCGGCTCGGAGCTTCTTCTCCTGCGCACTGATCTTAACGCCGCCGTACAGCGCGGTGACCGTGAGCGGCAGAAACTGCGCATAACGGCTGATGGTTTCCGTCAGTTGCTCAGCCAGTTCGCGGGTGGGGGTAAGAATTAACGCGCGCGGACTGCCCGACAAGGTCGGTTTCGGGCTGGCGTGCAT
>JAQICG010000141.1 GCA_027858635.1 Gammaproteobacteria bacterium
CCTTCTAAATCTACAAGAAAAGCTAACGGCCTGTGGGGTGCGGCGGTGGCTGAATTACCTTTAAACAATAATAATGTCAGTTTGCTGGGTCGCCTCGGTCTGGATATTGGCGATGATGACGGTCTTATGATTGGTGCAGGCATCGGCTTTGTAATGAGTCAGAGTATGGATCTACGGCTTGAGTATGTGGTTCGCGATCACATTGATTCGCTTCAGGTTAATCTGGTGTTTCGTCAGTAATTTTAGCTCTGATAAAAACGGATAAGCGTTAACATGCTTAAGTTTTATGAATTAACAAAGGTGCATGCTCTTTTTTCGAGTAATTTTGTGCGTATTTTTTAAGTTTTTAGAAAGTAAAAGCTTCATGTGCTAGCGGCTAAAGATCATTGCATTGGCGCTGCATGAAGTCATACACTGTGATGAATATTTTCGGGAGTATAAAACAATGACTACACAACACGATCTGTTCGATCCTATTGAGGTGGGCGATTACACTTTTCCTAACCGAATTATTATGGCGCCATTGACGCGTAATCGAGCCGGTGAGGGCAATGTCCCCACCGAGATGAACGTGAGCTATTACCAGCAACGTGCCGGCGCAGGCATGATAATCACCGAAGCCACACAGATATCACCGCAGGGCGTGGGTTATCCGGCGACACCGGGCATTCACAGTGATGAGCAGGTGGCAGGCTGGAAACGTGTGACTGATGCGGTGCACGAAAAAAACGGACACATTTTTTTGCAGCTATGGCATGTCGGACGCATCTCACACCCTTCATTACAGCCCGATGGTCAGTTGCCGGTAGCTCCGTCGGCTATCAAGCCGGAAGGTGAGACTTTCACTTATGAGGGCTTGCAGGAATTTGTCGAGCCGCGTGCGCTGGAGAAAGACGAGCTGGCAGGCATCATTGCGGATTACGTCAACGCCGCACGTAAAGCCATGCAGGCTGGATTCGAGGGCGTGGAAATTCACGCTGCCAATGGCTATCTGCTGGATCAGTTTCTTCGTGATGGCAGCAACCAGCGCGAGGACGAATACGGCGGCAGTGTCGATAATCGGATGCGGTTACTGCGCGAAGTGGTTGAGGCGGTCTGTGCGGTAATCGGCAATCGCAAGGTGGGCGTGCGAATCTCTCCCGAAAACAGCTTTAATGATATGTACGACAGCGATGCGCAGAACACCTTTAACGCCGTTACCGAAATGCTGAATGGTTTTAACCCGGCCTATCTGCACGTGCTGGAAGGTGATATGGGCAGTGACAAACGTGAGCTGGATTATGCGCATATATAATCACGTTTTAGCGGGCCGTATATGGCAAATTGCGGCTATGATTTTGAGCGGGCCAGTCAGGCGGTGAAAAATGGCGAGGTGGATATGGTCTCCTTTGGAACCTTGTTTATCTCAAATCCTGATCTGGTTGAGCGATTCAAAACCGGTGCCGAGCTGGAAACAGGTGATAAATCAACGTTTTACGGCGGTGACGAAAAAGGTTATACCGATTATCCGACACTGTAGACTCGCACTGATATAAGTGAATTTCCAGCTGTCAATTCACGGATTCAGGTATTAATTTTAAAATTAAATGCAGTTCACAGATTGATCTATCAGGGTCTGCTAAACTATTATTGATTATTTATCGGGAGATGTGAGTATGCGTAAAACAACAATATCAATGATACTGGCCCTGTCGGCCTTATCCAGTAATGCAAATGCGGACGCCTTGGGCCTGTATATAGGCGGCGGTGTCTGGGATCATGACCCATCGGGCAGTTTTGGCACGGTCAATGGTGATCAGATGAATATGGAATCGGACCTGAAATACAGCGGTGAAAAAGACAGCTATGTCTACGCCGCGTTTGAGCATTTCGTGCCCCTGGTGCCGAATGTGCGCATTGAAAGAGCGACCATGGGCCATACCGGCACGGCAACTGCTACTTTCAACTTTGATAATAACCCTATTGCAATGGGTCCTTCCGCCATCAACATCGATAACACCGATGCCACTCTATACTGGCGCCTGCTGGACAACTGGGTGAACTTCGATCTCGGCTTTACCGCGCGTAAGCTGGATGCCGATTTTAGCGTGGGCGATGAAATGGTCGCTGTTTCTGAAACCATTCCCATGCTGTATGTGGCCGCTCAGTTCGATCTGCCTCTCACCGGTCTTTCGGTTGGCGCAGACATCAATACCATCAGTTACTCCGATGCCACCTACAACGACGTGCGTATTCGTGCTTTGTATGAAATGGGCGTGATCGGCTTTGAACTGGGTCTGAAAACCACCAATCTTGAATTAAAAGGCCTGGATAGAGTCAATGCAGACCTGGAATTCAAAGGCATGATGGTAGGCGCGTTCCTGCATTTCTAAAGCTAGAACATCAGGCGGTATGATCGCCTGAATGGAAATGCAAATTGAAAAAGCCCGGCAGTGAAAACCGCCGGGCTTTTTTATGGATGATTTAAAAAGCATTCACCGCAGAGAACGCAGAGAAAACCGAAAAGATTGTTGGTTGGTTGGGTTAGGCGTTTTTTGCCGTAACCTAACATCTTTAAATCTGTTGGGTTTCATAAAAAACATTCAACCCAACCTACAATCGATTTTATTTTTTCTCTGCGCCCTCTGCGGTGAATAATTTTTTCGATCTTCCAATATCAAACCAAACAATTCACAACAAGGATTTTGTTCGCGTTATAATGCAAAAATCAGATAAACCCGCTAATTATTTTCAGAGAGCAACCTAAATTCAGTGAAAATTTTTTTATTATTATTCGCCTTGCTGGCAGCGGTGCTGTTGGTGTATCCGTTTCTCGATGAATCTGAGAATGCACCACCACTAACAGGTTTGCCCTGGCAGATTGAAGTTATGCCGGATGGTTCGACTCGGGTTTTTGATCTGCATTTGGGCACAAGCCGTTTATCAGATGCGTTGGATATTCTCGGTCATGATATGCAGCTGGCGATTGTTGCCGGTTCAGGTGAGGCCGGTGACCTCGAAATGTACTATGGCAATTACCGTACAGGCCTGCTCTCGGGCAAGCTGATATTGCAGACTAGTAGCAGTGAAGAAAAAATTCAACGCTGGCGTGAGCAGGCAATAAAGTCGGAATATATGTCGAGCGGACAGGCTGTGAAATATCTACCGACAGCGGACGATCTGCCGCAAGTGCTGGCAGAAACAATTAGCGGCATCACCTTTATCCCGTCGCTGAATCTGGATGAAGCGATAATACAGGCGCGCTTTGGTGAGCCGGAACAGCGCATTCAGCGCGAAGGAGTAACGCACTGGCTGTATCCGGAAATAGGTCTGGATATAGCAATCTTTGAGGAGGCCAAAGAAGTCCTGCAATACGTGCCACCACAGGATTTTCAAGTAGAGAAATAACTAGCAGGTAATTATAATGCGTTGAAATTGGAGCCTGTCATTTGTGAACGTCCATGCTGAAAATATAATCATCATTTGTCAGCAAGCAGTTAAAGGGGTTTAACTAAAAACTGCCAACTATGTTTTTCGCGCCTCTACAGGCGAACGCCGATGCCGAGACTGAAGTTGGTCCGACTACTGGGATTGCGCAGTGACCACAGGTGCTGTTGTCGGGCAATCACTACCGGATAGATGTACGAACTTTTGCCGACCTTGCCACTCTGGGTATCGCCGATGTTGCCGAGGACGGTAATGAGTCTGCCCTGAGCAAAGGTGGT
>JAQICG010000268.1 GCA_027858635.1 Gammaproteobacteria bacterium
ATATAAGCCCCCTCTCCATCAGGGAGAGGGCCGGGGTGAGGGTGGTTTAAGCAGTAAAACTTAACGCAAAATATTCAGCTAAAAATGGCTTCAGCTATAAACCAGGCCTTACAGTCCACGAAAAACACTAGAGGTGTTAGTGAAAAAACATTCACCGCAGAGACGCAGAGGGCGCAGAGAAGTGCAGGCATTAGCTTTTATCTGCGTCCATTTGTGGACTAAAAGCTTTAACTGCCAACTAACTACTGCCAACTGCCAACTATGTCTTAACAAGTGAGATTTCAGTTTGATATGAACACCCCTTCGGTTAGCTGTATTATTCTCGCCGGTGGTGAAGGCAAACGCTTTCACCACGCGGATAAGGGGCTGGTGGAGTTTGACGGCCAGCCTCTAATTGCTCATGTCATGGCGGCGCTGAAGCATCAGGTCGATGATGTTGTCATCAGTGCTAATCGTAACTTCGAGCGGTACCGTGCGTTTTCGCCTTCGGTGGTTCCCGATGTCAACGAAAAGCACGGTCCGCTTTCGGGCATCGTCGCGGCGCTGCCTATTTGCAGGCATGAACAGGTGCTGGTAGTACCCTGTGATATGCCCTTTCTGCCCGATGATCTGCTGGCTCGGCTGCTGGCCGGCTACGCGCAGCACGACATCAGCATTGTCGAGGTTCAGGGCCGGTTGCAACTGGTACTGTTGATGCGCAAATCACGGCTGGCTTCGGTGCAGGATCGGCTCGTTGCCGGTGATTACAGGCTGATGCAATGGGTAAAAGCCTGTTCGCCCGCGATCGTCCACTTTGATGACCGGGCGGCGGCCTTCAAAAATATCAATGATGCACACGAACTGGATGGGCTTTGAGGCACGTTCGCTGCTAAACTCCCGCTTGCGAAATCACCCTGCGAACATAAAATTCATCCATGGCACAGAACCTCGAACAACGCACCAAAGAAATTAACCGTGTCACCTGGTGGGGCGTTTTAGTCAATCTGGTTCTTTCCATAGTCAAGCTTATCGGCGGTTTTATCGGTCAGTCACAGTCACTCATTGCTGATGGTCTGCATTCGCTGTCAGACTTGATTAGCGACGGCATGGTACTGGTCGCCGCCAAGCACGCCGGCGAAGAGGCCGATGAAGACCACCCTTACGGCCATGGCCGTTTCGAGACGCTGGCGACAGTGGCGTTGGGCATGTTTCTGATCGTAGTCGCCGTCGGCCTCGCCTATGATGCTGCCCTGCGGGTTTTCGATAAAGAGGTTCAGGCCGTCCCGCACCTCTTTACTCTGGGCATCGCGCTTTTTTCCATCTAGTCGAAGGAAGCGATGTACCACGTTACCCACCGTGTCGGGGTGCGCATCAACTCTAAAATGGTACTCGCCAATGCCTGGCACCACCGTACCGATTCGATTTCGTCGGTAGTGGTGCTTATCGGTATTGCCGGTGCTCAGCTGGGTATGCCTATCCTCGATCCCATTGCGGCAATTTTCGTCGCGGTAATGATCGCCAAAATAGGCTACGACCTGGGCTACCACAGTGCCCGTGAACTGGTCGATACCGCGCTCGAACCTGAGACGGTTGAGCAGATCAAATCCAGGATTCTGGAAAATGAAGAGGTGCTTGAGCTGCACATGCTGCGCACCCGGCGCATGGGGCACACTTCGCTGGTGGATGTGCACATTCTGGTTCATCCCAAACTCAGCGTCTCCGAGGGGCACCATATTTCTGAGGCCATCGAAGCCTCTCTGATAAAATTTTTTGATGACATCAATGATGTCACCGTGCACATCGATCCGGAAAATGACGAGTGTGAGGCCCGCTGTCGAAATCTGCCGCTACGCAGTGAGTTGATTGTCGCGTTGAAACACGCCTGGTCGCAATATTCTGAACTGAATGAGATTGATGATATTACCCTGCATTATCTTGACGGGCAGATCACGGTCGAGGCGAATATCCCCTTGACCGCTCTGGATTCGCTACAGGATGCGGAAAAGTTCCAGAGTAATTTCCGCAAGGCCAGTGTGGCGGTTGCCAGCGTAGGCGAAGCCGATTTAAGGTTCCACTAATTGCCGGCTTTTAAGCGGGATCAACTTAAAATAGACACTGCGCTCTTTCCATTGTGCGTCTGTTTCATGCAAAATACATTCAGCATCAGAGTGCCTCTGCTCAGACTGGCTCATTAAGCCTTGCTGATTGAAGCTTCTTTTTTTATCCGTATCGCCGCTCAAATCAGCGGTTAGCCATTTAATTTTCGAGGAGTACTGCAATGTCTGCAAATGACGTTTTAAATATGATCAAGGAACATGACGTGAAATTCGTCGACTTCCGTTTCACCGATACACAGGGCAAAGAGCAGCATGTTTCTGTTCCTGCTCATACCATCGATGAAGATGTGCTGCTCGAAGGCAAGATGTTCGATGGCTCATCGATTGCCGGCTGGAGAGGCATTAATGAATCCGATATGATTCTGATGCCCGACTGCGATTCTCAGGTGCTCGACCCGTTCACCGAAGAGGTGACCATGAACCTGCGTTGCGACATCGTCGAGCCCTCCAGCATGCAGGGATACAGCCGCGACCC
>JAQICG010000186.1 GCA_027858635.1 Gammaproteobacteria bacterium
AAAAATTCTCCCCACCTTTAAACGCATCTACCACATTCGTGATGGCAAAACCCACGAGGAGGCGGGTGAGGGGCGGGGGTTCGATTGAGCAGTACGTGCTCGGCTACGATGACAGTAAGAGGCTGTCGGATTTTGGACAACATAACGCGGTACCGCTATGACACAGCATAAATCAGGGCGTTCTATCGGGGTATGGAGCATGTCTATCGTGGCGGTGCTGTTTGGATTGATGACGATCAAGGAGGGGGGTGGTGTTCTGTTCGGCGACCCGGCGGCGCAGGCGGCGGCTGGCGACTATGTGCCGTTCGTACTGTGGTTCAACTTTCTCGCCGGCTTTGGCTATGTCATCGCCGGGGCGGGGTTCTGGTTGCAGCAGCGCTGGGCGGTATGGCTGGCCATTGCTATCGCCGCCGGCACCGCGCTTACCTTTGCCGGTCTTGCAGTACATGTGCTGGGGGGCGGTGACTACGAGCAACGCACCGTCATCGCCATGAGTTTGCGCACCGTGGTGTGGACTGCGCTTGCGGCTATTGGCGGGCGGCTGATCGGTGCGGCGAAAGGCGCCCGGCCATGAAGCTGTTTTTCACCGCCCTGATCCTGTTCACGGGGTTTGCACTGGCGGCGGCGCCCCGGTCGGCGTCGGCCGAAAATGACGTTGAGTCAGACATGACCCCGTTGCCGGCCACGCATCTTTTCGAACCGTTACGTGCCGACCCCAAGGAGCCCCGCTTCTTTGTCAGCATGCTCAAGATTGATTCGGCGTTACAAGACACCACCATTGGAGGTACGGGCTTCGGCGAAAACTTCGGTATTGTGCGCCGGCAAACCCGTGGAGGCGTGGACTGGCAGATCGGTATTGCAGCTGCAGTGTTCGCTCAATTTGACCTGAAGGCACCATCGAGCGATCTGGTGAATGCGGATTATATCATCGGTATACCGCTGACCTGGTCGCGTGAAGACTGGTCCGGGCGGGTGCGTGTGTATCATCAGAGTTCGCATCTGGGCGATGAGTACCTTCTGCGCAATCAGCCGGAACGGGTGAACCTGAGCTTTGAAGCGATCGAACTCATCGTCGCCTACGATTATGACGGCTTCCGTTTCTACGGCGGCGGTGAATATCTCTTCGATCATGAGCCCGATGATCTTGGCGAGAGCCTGCTGCACGCGGGGGTCGACTGGCGCGGACGCCAGGTAGTCGTGAGTATGACCGATCTCGGCGGCGCGCACTGGGTGGCCGGGCTGGATGTGAAGCGCTGGCAGCAGAGTGACTGGCAGGCGCAGGTGAGCGTCAAGGCAGGCCTCGAATTTGCGCCGCTCAATAATAACCGCCAAAACGCGCGGCGCTGGAGTGTGCTGGCGGAATTCTACGACGGGCCGTCGCCATACGGACAATTCTACCCGATGGATGTGCGCTACTGGGGCATCGCCCTCCAGCTGGGCCTGTAAAGCACGCTTGTCGCAACCTTATATCAGGAGAAACCGAGCCATGAAAACATTTCATACCAACATCGCCGCGCTGGCCACCGGCTTCGCCCTGATCATGGCATGCTCATCTCTGCTGGCCGATAATGACGCCGAGCCGGTCGAGCCGCTGGCGCTATTCGCCATCATGGAGGCGATGGGCGAAAACATGCAAACCATTACCGCGGCCACTGCCGGCGAAGACTGGGAAACGGTGGTGGAAACTTCCCCCCTGATTGCGGATCATCCTCAGCCACCGCTGGGCGAGAAGATACGTATTCTCGCCTTCATCGGCACCGATGTCAGCGCGTTCAAAGGTCATGACGGGCAAACCCATGACGCGGCGCAGCAACTGGGGCAGGCGGCTGCAAGCGAGGACGGCGAGGCGGTGATCGCTGCATTTGCAGAGCTGCAATTGAGTTGCCTGAGCTGCCATCAACGTTTCCGCAAGTCCTTCAAGGCACATTTCTATGACCGGAAATAAGCCATTTGACCCCGGAGTTTCGATATGACCACTTTTGACCGATGCAGACATAGATCGCGTCCGCTGCGTTTTTTTGCAGGCGCCAGTCTTGCTATGGCGTTGACAGGCTGCGCCTCCGGGCCCGATTTCAGGCCCCCGGATGCTCCCGAGGTGAGCCGCTATACCAACACGGCCTTGCCTGAACGTACGGCCTCGGCAGCAAGTGCACAGGGCGAGTCGCAGCGCTTTATCGAAGCGGCGAGCGTGGCTCAGCAATGGTGGCGCGAACTGGGCTCAGCCAAACTCGACGCGCTGATCAATCAGGCCTTTCAGACCAGTCCCACGCTGGCTTCGGCTCGGGCCACGTTACGCCAGGCGGAGCAAATTTATGCAGCGCGGGCGGGTTCGACACGCTATCCGCAAGTCGATGCCAGTCTGGGTGGTCAGCGCCAGCGTATCAGTCCCGCGGCATCAGGGCAGACCGGTGAAGCGCAGGAATTTAATCTTTATAACGCCAATATCGGTGTGCATTATCAGCTTGACCTGGCTGGCGGCAACGGGCGTGCTCTGGAAGCGCTGGCGGCTCGTACCGACTATCAGCGCTTCCAGCTGGAGGGCGCACGTTTGAGCCTGGCGGCTACTATCACCACCACTGCCGTTACTCAGGCCAGATTCTCGGCGCAGATTCAGGCCATGGAGCGCATTTTAGGCGCTCAGGAAGAGCAGCTTAAAATGGCTCGCGAGCGGCTGCGGCTGGGTCAGGCTACGTTGGATGATATATTGGCCCTGCAAACTCAGGTTGAGCAGACCCGCGCCGACATTGTGCCGCTACGCCAGCAGGCGGCACAGCACCGGCATCTGCTCGCGGTGCTGGCCGGCCGTGCACCGGGTGCGGGCGGCATGCCTTCATTTGAGCTGGAAGATTTCACCCTGCCGGTGGAACTGGCCGTGGTGGTGCCGTCAGAACTGGTGCGTCAGCGCCCCGACATTCAGGCTGCCGAGGCACTGTTGCATGCGGCTAACGCGGAATACGGGGTGGCTATCTCGCAAATTTACCCGCAACTCAATCTGAGCGCCAATTTAGGCTCGCAGGCTTTGACCACAGGGGCTCTGTTCGGTAACGGTTCTATGGTGTGGAGCCTGATCGGACAACTGACCCAGCCACTATTCAACCCCGGGTTGTCAGCGGAAAAACGTGCGGCACTGGCCGCCTTTGATGCCGCCGCGGCAAACTACCAGAGCGTCGTGCTCGAATCCATGCGCAATGTGGCGGATGTGCTGCGCGCCCTCGACCACGATGCCCAGGCTCTGGCGGCGCAGGCCGCAGCCGATGCCTCGGCGCAAGCATCCCTGCAATCCATGCAACGTCAGTATGCTCTGGGGGCAGTCAGCTATCTGCAATTGCTCACGGCGCAGCAGCAGGCACAACAGACCCGCATCAGCCTGATCGCCGTTCAGTCACAGCGACTGATCGATACCACGCTGCTGTATCAGGCCATGGGTGGTGGACAAGGAGAGGTCGCGCAGGCTTCCGTGCCCACGGACTCAGTGATAGCAGGTCATGATGATGCGGCGAACCGGGTTGAGCCAGGCTCGTTGCGCTGATCAGCCGGGCATTTCAGACCGATCGACCGTACAAGGTGGTTTTTGGAGAGCTGGAATAGAAATCAGAATCGGAACAAATATACAGGGTTATTTTTATAAATTTTGCAACCGAATAAGGTGTTGGGGTGTGGTTACAAAAAGCCACCTGTACGGATATTACCCTCATTAGTAATGCGGTGGCGGGGTTTCATCTTTTTCGTGGGCGACCTGGGATTCACCGGCGGCTTTGAGTTTTTTCTCTAGGAGGGAGAGTTTCAACATCAGCAGATCGATCTGGCTTTGCTGGGTGATGATGGTGCTGTCCAGAATGTCGATGGTGTCTTCCAGATGGGTGAGTCTGATTTCAAGCTCGGTAATGCGGTTTTCCATGGGTGGGTCTCAGAGGATGTTTTTGGTTTGACTGGTGAGTCGGGTGGCACCGGCAACGGCGACAGGCATGGCGAAAAAATTCAGCACCGGCACGCTGGTCATAATGAAAATGCCGCTGCCCAGTCCCAGCGCGCGCATGCGGTGGCGGCGATTGTACAGGCGCACCTCCTTGAATAACAGGCCGTGGTTGGATAGCGGGTAGTCCATATATTCCAGTGAAAACGCCCAGGCGGTGAAGAGGAACCAGGCGAAGGGCGCGATCAGATTGAGGCCGGGAATCAGGGTCAGAATGATCAGGGGAATCATCCACACCAGGAAATACAGCATTTTGTGGATCTCGGCAGCAACACTGCGTAGCACGAGTTGCCATATTTTTTCGCCATTATCCTCTTCTACGGGCCGGCCACTGAGGTGCGCTTCAACGCGCGCCGCCAGCACACTGTTGAAGGGCGCGGCAATCAGGTTGGCGACCAGGGTGAAGCTGTAGAAGACGAAGAGCAGGATCATGATCGCAAACAGCGGCCAGATCAACCATTCCAGCCAGGACAGCCAGCCCGGCAGCAGGCTCTGAATCCATGCGTTCATTTTCTGGCTGAGCAAATAGATGGCTGCACCGAACAGGCCGATATTGATGATTAGCGGCATGATGACGAATCGGCGTATGCCCGGCAGAAAGATAAGGCCGAAGCCACTGAAGCATTCGCTGAAGCCTTTTAGATAATTGATCATGATGTCTCCTGTAGGGGTTTGAATATTAACTGACTGTTTAGTCGTGTTCCATGATTAGGGTGGAAATCTTGTTTTGTGAAAAACGTAAACAACGTAAAAAAACTAATCACAAACAATATTGTTGACGGCTAAAGTTTTTACTGCCACTATGCTTTTTGAAGGCCCCCTCACCCCAGCCCACTCCCAGTGGGAGAGGGGGCAGTGTATGCAGGCTTGCAAGTTTTGTTCGAGAATCTAAGCTTTTACTGCCAACTGCCAACTGCCAACTGCCAACTATTAAAGATCCCTCTCCGGGTTCGCGCTGGCAGATTTTATTGCGTCTGTATAACCCTGTCGCGCCAGCAGCGCGCTGCCGTAGCTGGCTTCGCTGTGTTCGGCGATGATGACGGGGGTGTTCAAGGTGCGTTCGCGTATCTGTTGCCATGCCGGGTTGTGGCTGCCGCCGCCGGCGGTGAATACTCGCTGCGGCGTAGGTGTGCCCAGTTTGGCGAGCTGCTGGTAGCCTTCGGCTTCGATGTCGGCGATGCCTTCGAGGATGGCCTGAAAGAAGCGGAGATCATCGTCC
>JAQICG010000115.1 GCA_027858635.1 Gammaproteobacteria bacterium
CCGTAATGCGAAAGCCCGCCGCCCGGATTGATGACCTCATCTTCGTGCAGGCTGAACCAGAGGTTGTCGTAAATGATGCGGCTGGATTGTGGTTGCCACGGATTCGGGTAGGTCTTTAATTTGTTCATCGCATGATTCGCCGTTTGATGTTGAGCTTTGCTGACTGGTCGTGCTCAGTGCTTTCCGGGCGCGGGGCGGTTGCGGACGAGTTAAGCCGGTTTTTATCCATGTGCAGAGCCTGGATGGTGCTTAAACTCGCACCGATTTTTTCCCGCGCCCGTGCCAGATCATATTCGGCCTGAAGGCGCATCCAGTAGCCGGCGCTGTTGCTGAAATAATAGCCGAGGCGCAGAGCGGTGTCGGCGGAGATGGCGCGTTTACCGAGAATGATCTCGTTGATCCGGCGTGGCGGCACTTTGATCGCGCGCGCCAGCTGGTTCTGGCTGAGGTTTTGGGGGCTCAGGTATTGATTCAGTAGCGTTTTTCCGGGATACGAGCATGCCATGCTCAGAATATAACGAAATACGTCATGTAACGCAATACGTTATAGCTAGGAGGCTGTCGGATTTAGGATGAATTGGCTGCGGAAGTGGGAGAGCGGCCCAAATCTCCCACTCCCTCGCTTCAATCCCCCTAAACCCGACAGCCTCCTAGTGGTTAAAATTTGATCAGGTACAGGCGGCGGGCTCCGTCAAATCGTGCGTCGGTGGCCGCTGGGCTTCCACGCCGGTGAGATCACATTGGGCATATCTGAGCGCTGTAACAGCCGGGCGGGTGACAGGGTCAGTTCGCCATAACGCAGGTTGACCTTGTCCATGGCGAGGTGCAGCTGTTTGTCGCGGGCGAGCTTTTCGGGCGAACCGGCAAACAGATCGAGCTGCATGCCCGCAGGTCGGGGATCGAGCGCGGTAATCTGAATCTGCCAGATACCCTGACCCTGCCATAACTGGTTCAGTTTCTGCTGGCAGCTCTGATAAAACAGGCGATCATCATTGCTGAACTCGGGCAGACGGATTTTTTCACCCAGCCAGTCCTGCCCGGTGCGCAGGCCGAACCAGAAGGTGCGCGCCTCCAGCTCGTGGCGTCGCAACCGCACGCCGACCTTGCTGCACATGTGCTGCAAATAGGTGAGGATGACATCGCGGCTACAGGTATTGGGCGGCATCACCTTGCCGTGGCCGATGGATTGGGGCGCGACCACGTCGAAGTGTAGCGGCTCGGGGTCTTCGCCCTGGCACATAGACCAGATGCGCCGCCCCGGATTGCCGAAGCGGCGGGCGAGCACGCTGATCGGCAGTTTCTCCATATCGCCGCAATAACGCACGCCATGCCGGGCGAGAAACTGGCCGATCTTCTCGCCGATGCCGCACAGCTCGGTAACCGGCACATGGCGCAGCCGCTCCCGCGCTTCCCAGGGAGGAATCACGGTAAAACCATCCGGCTTGTTGAGTTTGGCGGCGTATTTTGCGGTAGTGCGGTCGCCGCTGAGGCCGAGCGAACAGAGCAGCCCCGAGGCGCGATACACCGCCTGTTTCAACAGCCGCGCCGCTTCGATGGGTGATCCGTACAGCTGCTGGCAGTGCGTCACATCGACAAAAGCCTCATCCACCGAGAACACCTCCATATCCGGGCAGATATCATGCAATGCCTGCATGATGCGCGTCGAAATACCCGCATACACCCCGGGCCGCGCCGGCCGCTGAATCAGATTCGGGCAGAGTCGGCGCGCCTCCTTCAGATGCATGCCGGTGCGCACCCCGCAGGCGCGTGCCTCGTAGGAACTGGTAATAATGCAACTGCCACGCAAGCCATTCGTCACCCCCACCGGCTGACCCAGCAGAGAAGGGAAATCGCGCTGCTCCACCGAAGCGAAAAAAGCGTTCATATCGACGAGCGCAATCGCGCGTGGCCAGTGAAGAGGGTGGATATTATTGATCATAAGTTTTTTTCACCGCAGAGACGCAGAGGGCGCAGAGAAAACCGCTTTATTTTATAAGTAGGCTATTGATGTTAAAGGTGTGGATCATTATTGATGTAGCGTCCTTATATAAGTAACAGGTTTAAATCTTAAAAAGTTTTTCTCTGCGCCCTCTGCGCCTCTGCGGAGAATAAGTATTTGAATTAATACCGCCGCAACTGCCCAACCAGCACCCCCTGAATACGCACGCGGTGGGCGCCGTAGACCATGGTTTCCATGTCTTTATTTGCGGGGATCAGTTCAATAAAACGCCCCTGGCTTCTGCGCTTGAAGCGTTTCAGCGTGGTCTCCTGTTCGTCGATCAGGGCGACTACGATGTCGCCGTCATTGGCGGTTTCGCGGAATTCAATCACGGCGACATCGCCATCGAAAATGCCGGCGTCGATCATGGAGTCACCCTGCACCCGCACTGCAAAATTGTTTTTCCCGAAAAAATCGAGCAGATTGATTTCGTCCTCACCGGGAATCGCCTCGATAGGCTTACCGGCGGCAAT
>JAQICG010000117.1 GCA_027858635.1 Gammaproteobacteria bacterium
CTGAATAAACCAACACCCAATAAAATAGCCAGGCATTTGCCTGGATTTTTTATTCATTCACAACAATCATTGATTAGCTTTTTTCAGCCTGCTGTTTCTCCACTTCCTTTCTCACCACATCCATATCCAGCGCTTTCACCTTGCCGATTAGCTCTTCCAGAGCGCTTTCCGGCAGCATGCCGGCCTGCGAGAAAATCACAATCTTTTCACGAAAGATCATCAGTGTGGGTATTGATCGAATCTGGAAGCTGGCTCCCAGCTCCTGCTGTTCTTCGGTATTGATCTTTGCGAAAACAATATCTTCATGCTTTTCAGAAACCGCTTCATAAATAGGCGCAAAAGATTTACAAGGTCCGCACCAGGGCGCCCAAAAATCAACGATCACGATATCATTATCGGTGATGGCCGCTTCGAAATTATCTTTATCCAGTTCAACAGTTGCCACGAGAACCTCCGGTTAGTTACTAAAATTACAGACCTAAATCAACATCGCTGTCAGTCGGCGATGACGCTGTAGCCGCTGGGCACGGGCAATCGGGGCATCATGATCTCCGGATATTCGCCGGTGAGCGCCTCCAGAAATGCCACGATATCTTGCGTGTCCTGCTCTGCCAGATCCTGATTCAATTGTGTTTTCGCCATCACCCGCACTGCTTCATCCAGTGTTTTTACCGAACCATTATGAAAATAAGGCGCGGTATCAGTAATGTTTCTTAATGTGGGCACGCGGAACATATTAACATGCTGAGCCTCTCCGGTAACATCCTGCCTGCCCTTGTCGTCAGCCAGTTTGTATTTCGCCACGTAATCACTATCGGCAAAAGTGGGGAATTTGGCGTAAAAGCCGGTACCGATCTCATTTTTCGGACCGTTAAAAGCGGCGCCGGAATGGCAGGCCACACAGCCCAGCTCAGCAAATTTATTCATGCCTTTCTGCTGCTGCGTGGTCAGGGCTTTTTTGTCGCCTTTCACGAAACGATCATAAGGGCTGTTGGGGGTAATCAGTGTGCGCTCGAAAGCGGCGATGGCTTTGGCTGCATTGTCGATATTCACTGAATCCTTGCCGAAAGCCTTTTCAAAATAGGGCGCGTAATCAGGGATGTTTCTTAATATCATCATCGCATGGTCGTGGTCTTTCATACCCATTTCGATCGGGTTGGTAATCGGACCTTTGGCCTGATCTTCCAGTGAATCCGCTCGCCCATCCCAGAACTGCACAGAATGAAACGCCGAGTTCCAGACAGTAGGCGCACTACGTCCGCCCCTTTGACCGTGGACGCCCATGGAATTATTACGGCTGTCGTCGCCACCTTCCATGATGTTATGACAGGAATTACATGAGACAGTACCGGTAGAAGATAGCCGGGGATCCATGAACAGCATTTTTCCCAACTCGACTTTGGCCTCGGTGGTGGGGTTATCAGCTGGTGCCGGTGCCACTTCCGGCAGTGCCTGCCAGTCCATGGCCTGAACCTGAGTGCTGCTAATACTAATCGCTAGAATCGCGACGAACTGCTTATACATAAATAATAGCCTCTTTAATTATTTTTAATTATCTAAACTTTGTAAGTTTATTACGGGCTCAGTATATTAGCAAACACTGAACCAGCTTCGCTCACAGCCTAAAGCTCAAAGTCACTTCCGGATAAGTGTCCGAACAGTCAACGTATACGGTTTCATCACAGCTCAGATAATTTTCGTGGGCGATACCGACACTCATATAAAAGTTGTTACGCGTCGACAGATAAACCCCCGCTCTGGCACCAGTGGCATCCAGATCTTCATAACCGTCGATTGATGTTTTGCGATAAAAAGCCCCGACATACGGCATCAGCCCCTCATTATTCACCAGCACATATTGAACATGCGGACTTATTTTTTTAATCCCGACACTTCCTCCCTGCCAGGATTGTGCGTCGACACCCAGTTTCAGCCCCTGCGCCACGTAGTAACCAAAGCCCGCGCCGATGACCGTGTAGTTTTCATTAAACGCCCGACCGGAACCGACCAGCAGCGACGCCTCCATATCACCCTTTTCAAAAGGCGCCGCCTGAATTGGTGCCAGCAACAAAGACAGCGTGATGGCCAGCGCCCCATGTTTAAAAACTGAACAATGCTGACTCATGATTTTTTCCTCGTGTGTTAGTAAAAAAACATTGTTCACCGCAGAGGTCGCAAAGAACGCAGAGGAAAACAAAGAACATCTATGGTTCATTCACTTACGTGAAGCGATCTATCAATTACTCTCACGTCATTCGGGTAGAACGCAATTACAAAAGTCAATGTTTTTCCTCTGCGTTCTTTGCGACCTCTGCGGTGAATGCTTTTATCTAATACAGTCGCCAATTAAGCACAGGTGACCATCAATGACTTCCGTAAAGATCGCGATACAGCCCTTCCCGTACGATCAGGTCTTCATGGCGGCCTTCGTCGGTAATTCTACCCGCTTCAAACACCAGCACCCGGTCCGCCTGTTTTACCGCGCTCAGGCGATGCGCAATAATCAGGGTGGTACGCTGCTGCAAAAATTCATGCATGGCATCATGCAGACGCGCTTCGGTTTCGGTATCCAGCGAGGAGG
>JAQICG010000342.1 GCA_027858635.1 Gammaproteobacteria bacterium
ATCATCCACCCCATTTTTTTAAAGTTCAAAAGCGAATTAAATTGGGTCGTTAGCTCAGTTGGTAGAGCAGGAGACTCTTAATCTCTTGGTCCAGGGTTCGAATCCCTGACGACCCACCATCTAGTTATATACGATTAAGGGCCAGGAGGCAGTCGGGTTTAGGATGAATAGGCTGCGGAAGTGGGAGAGCGGCCCAAATTTCCCCGATTTTTCGTTGCGTAGAGCTACTATGCGCCTCAAAATCGGGGAAGTTTGGGCCGCTCCCTCGTTTCAATCCTTCTAAACCCCAACAACCTCCTAGTGCTTAGGCATAAGGGGGGCTCTGGTTATATTGGCTTTGATGTTTGCTTGTTATTCATTAAGATGTTCAGAAAGTTGTTCGATTTGTGCTGAATAAAGCCGTATGACGCGCTTTTTTTTGCTATGATTCGCTCCCAACATGCGAGAGTGGCGGAATTGGTAGACGCGCTGGTTTTAGGTACCAGTGTCTTTGACGTGGGAGTTCGAGTCTCCCCCCTCGCACCAAATTACTATTTCTTTATAAAAATCAAGTATATACACTGAGGTATCTATGCAAGTTTCAGTTGAAACAGGGGAAGGTCTTGAACGTAAGCTAAAGGTTCAAGTGCCTGCAGAAACCGTCGATGCTCAAGTCGAGAGCCGACTTAAATCAATGCAGAGTCGAGTCAAGGTTGATGGTTTCCGCCCCGGCAAAGTACCTTTTAGTGTGGTTAAGCAGCGCTATTCCACTCAGGTTTTCCAGGAAGTGGCCGGCGAAGTCATGCAAAATACTTTTCGCGAGGCGGTCACTCAGGAAAGTCTGCGCCCAGCCAGTGACCCTTCAATTGAACCAATTAGCTTCGAGTTGGGTCATCCCCTTGAATACGTGGCCACCTTTGAGGTGTATCCCGAAGTTGAGCTGGCACCGGTCAGTGAATTAAACATTGAGAAATTGTCGGCTGAGATCCAGGATAAGGATGTTGATAATTTGCTGGAAACGCTACGCAAGCAGAAAGCCAGCTGGACTGAGGTAGATCGACCTTCTAAAGAGGGTGACCGTGTTACTGTTAGTTTCAAGGGCAGTATTGATGGCGAGTTGTTTGAGGGTGGTTCAGCTGAAAATGTACCGCTGGTGTTAGGCTCAGGCAGCATGATTCCCGGTTTTGAAGAGCAGTTTGTCGGTCTTGCGAAAGGTGAGGATTCCACGGTAAAGATTACCTTCCCGGAAGATTATTCTGCGAGCGAACTGGCGGGCAAGCCGGCTGAATTTGCCGTTAGCGCATCCAAGGTTGAGGCGCCTGAATTGCCGGCGCTTGATGATGCCTTTGCCAAAGAGTTTGGTGTTGAGGAAGGCGGCATGGAAAAACTGCGCGAAGATGTTAGAAATAACATGCAGCGCGAGCTGGATAACCGCATCAGCCTCGATTTGAAAACGAAAGTCATGGATAAATTGCTGGAAGCTAATCCGATCGAGGTGCCAAAGGCGATTGTGCAGGAAGAGGCTGAGGCCCTGAAAAAACAGGCCAGTGCCCAGCAAACAGCTGAGCCGTCAGCGGAGGCGCTAGCCAGTGAAGCGGAGCGTCGGGTGAAACTGGGTATGATTCTGGGTGATCTGGTTAAGACTTCGGAGTTGAAGGTTGATCGTGCCAAAGTTGACGAGCGCATTGAGACAATGGCGAAAGATTACGAGCAGCCCGACGAATTTGTGAATTATTACAAGAGCAACCCGCAGTTATTGCAGGGTGTCGAGTCCATGGTTGTCGAAGACATGGTTGTCGACTGGGTGGTTGACCAGGCTAAGATTTCAACTGTTAAAAGTTCATTCGATGAAATAATGAAGCCCACATCAACGACTTAGCAGGTATAAGGCATGAAAAAATTCCCCAATTTCTATAGTCACGATAGTGGTGCGCTGGAAACACAATCGTTAGGGCTTATTCCGATGGTAGTGGAGCAGACATCACGCGGTGAGCGCTCATATGATATTTATTCGCGCCTGCTGAAAGAGCGGGTGATTTTTATTGTCGGCCCTATTGAAGACCACATGGCCAATCTGATTGTTGCTCAACTACTGTTTCTGGAATCGGAAAACCCTGAGAAAGATATCTCCATTTATATCAACTCTCCCGGTGGTTCGGTAACAGCAGGCATGGCTATTTATGACACCATGCAGTTTATCAAACCGGAAATCAGTACCTTGTGTATCGGTCAGGCCGCCAGCATGGGTTCTTTTTTACTCGCTGCCGGAGCCAAGGGCAAGCGTTATGGACTGCCTTATGCCAGAGTCATGATTCACCAGCCTCTGGGCGGGTATCAGGGGCAGGCGTCGGACATTGATATTCATGCCCGTGAAATTCTTAAAATTCGCGGTCAGTTGAATCATTTGCTGGCATTCCACACCGGCCAGTCAATCGAGACCATTGATAAAGACACGGATCGGGATAATTTCATGAGTGCGGAACAGTCTCGAGATTATGGCCTGATTGACGAGGTTCTGAGTAAGCGGCCTTAAGTTCCGCACGAAATTTGCGTTAGTGAGAGCTGAATTCCCGATAAAAAAAGGTTTTTTCCTGCCTGACTTTCTGTTGAAATGACGTTTATGAGCTATTGTTTGCGATAAATACACACTTAAAGTCTTGCGATTTTTATTGTGGTGAAGCAGGGCATAAATAGACAAGAGGCAAAAGCCTGAGGTTTGAGAACTAAATGAGCGACGATAAAACCCATTCGGGTAGCGATTCTGAAAAATTACTTTACTGTTCTTTTTGCGGCAAAAGCCAGCACGAAGTAAAGAAGCTGATTGCCGGTCCTTCCGTTTATGTCTGCGATGAATGTGTTGCCCTGTGTAATGACATCATCCTTGAAGAGCTGGAAGAAGAGACATCATCAGCAATTCGCAAATTACCCACCCCTCACGAAATTCACGATCGTCTTGACGATTATGTAATTGGTCAGGAACGTGCCAAAAAAGTCCTCTCGGTGGCGGTGTATAACCATTACAAGCGTCTGGAGGTCAAGCATAAGAAGGACGAAATCGAACTTTCCAAAAGTAATATTCTCCTGCTGGGCCCTACCGGCTCGGGTAAAACGCTGCTGGCGGAAACACTGGCGCGCTTGCTTGATGTGCCATTCACGATTGCTGATGCCACAACCCTAACCGAAGCCGGTTATGTGGGCGAGGATGTTGAAAACATCATCCAGAAACTGCTGCAAAAATGTGATTATGATGTCGAGAAGGCGCAAACCGGTATTGTCTACATTGATGAGATCGACAAGATTTCCCGCAAATCAGACAATCCTTCTATTACCCGCGACGTCTCCGGCGAAGGTGTTCAGCAAGCCCTGTTGAAACTGATTGAAGGCACCACTGCCTCGGTGCCGCCACAGGGCGGTCGCAAGCATCCCCAGCAGGAGTTCCTGCAGGTGCACACGGGGAACATACTGTTCATCTGTGGCGGGGCATTTTCAGGCCTGGACAAGATCATTCGCCATCGTTCTGAGAAAGGTGGAATCGGTTTCAGCGCGGAAATGCGTTCTAAAGACAAGGATATTCAATTGAGTGACGTGCTGAGTGATCTTGAGGCGGATGATCTTATTCAATATGGTCTGATCCCGGAGTTTGTAGGGCGTCTACCGGTTGTGGCTACGCTTAACGAACTGGACGAAGATGCGCTGGTGACGATTCTCACCCAGCCCAAAAACGCACTGGCCAAGCAGTATTCCAAGATGTTTGAAATGGAAGGCTGTGAGCTTGAGCTGCGCAATGATGCCCTGCATGCGATTGCCAAAAAAGCCATGGAGCGAAAAACAGGTGCACGTGGTCTACGGACCATTCTGGAAAATGTGCTGCTTAATACCATGTACGAGCTGCCTTCCCAGAGCGATGTGACTAAGGTGGTGGTCGATGCTTCTGTCATCGTCGGTGACAGCCAGCCGATGCTTGTCTACAAAGGTGGTGACAACAAGCGAATCTCGCAAGAGTAACCTCCGCTTGTCAATCAGTTCTATCGGTGTATTTCTGTCGGTGTAATGATTCCGGCACTTGAAAAACACCGGAACGTCCCCACTTGGTATGAAAGAATCCATTATATACAGAGGCACTCATGGCCAGTTCAAGTAAAAAAGATACAACCAATTTAACCGTGGTTGCAGAAATTCCAGTTTTACCCTTACGGGATGTCGTGGTCTATCCACATATGGTCATCCCTTTGTTTGTCGGGCGCGAAAAATCCATTCATGCGCTCGATGCGGCGATGCAGGACAACAAAAAGATTTTATTAGTCGCGCAAAAAAGCGCGGATATCGACGAGCCTGGCGCCGGCGATGTCCACGAAATCGGGACATTGGCAACCATCCTGCAATTGCTCAAATTACCTGACGGCACCATCAAGGTGCTGGTAGAAGGCGTAGATCGTGCCCGTGTTGAAAATATGCACGAGCGCGATGACTTTTTCGTAGCCAACTATACCGAGCAGGAGGAAGCAACCGGCGAAGATGAGCGTGAAATCGAAATACTGACGCGGTCCATTCTGAATGTCTTTGATCAGTACGTAAAACTTAACAAGAAAGTCCCCGCTGAAATTCTCACTTCACTGGCCGGCATCGATGAGCCTTCAAGATTAGCGGATACCATTGCGGCTCATATGTCACTGAAGCTCGAAGAGAAACAGAAGATTCTCGAGATCGCCAGCGTACGCTCACGGCTCGAATATTTAATGAGTCTGATTGATGCTGAAATTGATCTGCTGCAAATCGAAAAACGTATTCGTGGTCGCGTTAAGCAGTCAATGGAAAAAAGCCAGCGCGAATATTATTTGAATGAGCAGATGAAAGCCATTCAGAAAGAGCTGGGTGAGATGGAAGATGTGCCTAATGAAGTTGAAGAGCTTGAAAAGCGCATCGAAGAAGCGGGCATGAGCAAAGAGGCTTATAAAAAAGCGACCGGCGAACTCAATAAGTTAAAAATGATGTCGCCGATGTCTGCGGAAGCCACGGTTGTGAGAAATTACATCGAGTTTATGGTCGAGTGCCCATGGAAGAAAAAATCGAAGATTCGACGTGATCTTGCCGGTGCTGAGAAAGTGCTGAATGATGATCACTATGGCCTGGAAAAAGTTAAAGAACGTATTCTTGAGTATCTGGCAGTGCAGCAGCGCGTGAAGAAACTTAAGGGGCCGATTCTGTGTTTAGTAGGGCCTCCTGGCGTGGGTAAAACCTCGCTGGGTCAATCCATTGCGCGGGCGACTAATCGTAAATTTACCCGTATGGCGCTGGGTGGTGTGCGAGATGAATCAGAAATTCGAGGTCATCGCCGCACTTATATCGGTTCGCTGCCGGGCAAAGTTATCCAGAATCTGAGCAAGGTGGGTACACGTAATCCATTATTCCTGCTTGATGAAATTGACAAGATGGCGGCAGATTTCCGTGGCGATCCTGCTTCAGCGTTGCTGGAAGTGCTTGATCCTGAACAAAATCATACCTTCTCTGACCATTATCTGGAAGTCGATTTCGATCTCTCTGATGTGTTATTCGTAGCGACAGCAAACAGTATGAATATTCCTGCTGCGCTGCTCGATCGTATGGAAGTCATACGCTTACCGGGTTATACCGAAGAGGAGAAAGTGGCTATTGCTACCAAATATCTGTTGCCCAAACAGATGAAAGAAAATGGCTTGCGCGAAAATGAATTGCATGTGAGCGAATCTGCATTAAGAGATATTGTGCGGCTTTACACACGTGAAGCCGGTGTGCGTAACATGCAGCGCGAAATCGCCAAAATATGTCGTAAAGTTGTTAAGCAGATGGTGCTTAAAACGGACAGCAAGCCTGTTTCGGTTACCTCAAGAAACATCGACAAGTTTCTCGGCGTTAAGCGTTTTCGTTACGGTGTGGCTGAAGAACACAACCAGGTGGGGCAGGTTAACGGTCTGGCCTGGACGGAAGTGGGCGGTGAGTTGCTGACGATTGAATCGGCGGTAATGCCGGGCAAAGGCAAGTTATCGTACACCGGACAGCTGGGTGATGTCATGCAGGAATCTATTCAGGCAGCGATGACAGTAATTCGTAGCCGCTCGGATTCTCTGGGTCTAGCCGGAAACTTTCAGGAAGAAAAGGATATCCATGTCCATGTACCGGAAGGCGCAACACCTAAAGATGGTCCGAGTGCAGGGGTAGGTATGTGTACCGCACTGGCATCGTCATTAACGGATATACCGGTTAAAGCCAATGT
Source organism: Gammaproteobacteria bacterium (assembly GCA_027858635.1). Classification (GTDB taxonomy): domain Bacteria; phylum Pseudomonadota; class Gammaproteobacteria; order SZUA-229; family SZUA-229; genus LH-M37. The sequence continues at coordinate 6,230 of JAQICG010000342.1, forward strand.
GGCGATGACTGGTGAGATTACACTGCGTGGAGAAGTGCTGCCGATCGGCGGTCTTAAAGAGAAGCTCCTGGCTGCTCATCGCGCGGGTATTACCATTGTGATTATTCCGCATGACAATGAAAAAGATTTAGTTGAAATACCAAAAAATATTTTGTCTAAACTGGATGTTAAACCAGTGCGCTGGATTGATGAAGTACTTGAGATTGCGTTGGAAAAAGTGCCAACACCGCTTGAGGCAAAACCAGCGGGTAGCAGAAAAGCCGGTGCAAAAGATAAAAAGTCCGGAGATCCCTTGCATCACCATTGATGTTAGTGCAATGCGGGTTTCGTTGGTTTATCTCGGATAATTGAGTATAAACCAGCGAAACCCGCATTTTTACTGCATTATTCATTGACAGAGCTTGTCGCTGACTGGTATAAAATGCAGGGCTTATGTATTTCAGTGCCAGCTATCATACAGAACAAAGAGCATAAAACATAAAAAGCTCTGATATATAAATTACAAACAACAGCAAATCATTTTAAAAACATAGGAAATAACAATGAATAAATCAGAATTAATTGATGCAGTTGCAGAAGCAGCTGATCTGTCTAAAGCCGATTCAGCACGTGCATTTGATGCAGTGATCGATGTTATTACGAACGCCTTGAAAGAAGGCGATCAGGTAAGTCTCGTCGGTTTTGGTTCTTTCCTGGTTCGTGAACGTTCTGCTCGTACAGGTCGTAATCCACAGACTGGTGCAGAGATTCAAATTAAAGCAGCAAAAGTACCCGCATTTAAACCTGGAAAGGCCCTTAAAGAAGCAGTAAACTAAATCCTCACTTTTTGGCGGGGTGGTTAGCTCAGCTGGTAGAGCGTCGCCCTTACAAGGCGAATGTCGGGGGTTCGATCCCCTCACCACCCACCAGATACGGACCGGTAGTTCAGCTGGTTAGAATGCCGGCCTGTCACGCCGGAGGTCGCGAGTTCGAGTCACGTCCGGTCCGCCATTTTCAATTTCATAGTGAACCTGCCAAAGCCGGAGCGAATAGACTTGGCCTGAGTGGCGTTTATCTTACACCTGAGTCCGTGGCTTAACCGCGGCGCCTGGCACAAGCTCTTGATTGCACAGCGGATCAAAAAATGCCCGCTTAACCTAAGGGTGAAGCTAAGATTTTTTGAAACCCCTGTGAAACCAATATCTTGCACCATGCATCCACGTTTAAACCACGGATTCAGGTTACAAATAATACATATAGATCAGCGCTCGTAGCGCTCTATGTATTTCATACAGTTATATTTTATACACAGGATCAGTTTCCATGCTGCAAGCTATTAATGATCGAATAAAGGGTTGGTTAGGTATTGTTATTGTAGTGATTATTGCCCTCCCTTTTGCTTTCTGGGGCATTAGCTCTTATGTCGGTAACGGTAGTGAACAGTACGTTGCTAAAGTCAATGGCGCAGAAATTTCAAAGCGTGAGTTTGACTATAATCTTTCTACGCAACGGCAGAAGCTGCAACAGCAGTTCGGTGGCAAGCTTCCTTTCGAAGAGGCTGTATTAAAACAGCAGGTACTGGATCAGCTGATTAACAGAAAGTTACTGGCAGAGATGGTTGACAATGCCGGCTATAGTATTTCAGATCAACAGTTATCCGAAAACATTAAAAAGATTTTTACTCGAGACGGCAAGTTTGATCGGGCTTATATTGATCAGGTGCTCCAGTCCAGAGGTATGTCGATTTCGCAAATGGAGTCTCAACTAAGAAGCGACATGCAGATTTCACAGGTTATTGATGCTGTGACTAATACCAGTTTTATTCCCGATAGCGAAGCCCGGCAGTTAGCGGCGCTCGAACACCAGCAGCGTAAAATTAGTACATTGGTATTTAGTCTCGTTCATTTTGCTGCTGATGTTGAAGTCACTGAAGATGAGATCAGAACTGCTTATGAGCAAAACTCGAATCGTTATATGCTGCCTGAAAAAGTCAGTGTGGAATATGTCGAATTGAAGAGTGATGCGCTGGCCAGCGAGATCGAAATCGATGAGCAGGCTATTACGCGTATGTACAACGATTATGTTGCCTCCATTTCACAGAAGGAGCAACGCAAGGCCCGGCATATTCTGCTGAAAGCAGACTCCGATAAGGCAGCGGTTCGTGAACAGTTATTCGATTTAAGAAAGCAGCTGAATGAAGGTGCGCGCTTCGAAGATCTGGCGCGCAACTATTCCCAGGATGTGGGTTCTGCCAAACAGGGCGGTGACCTGGGCTGGATTGAACCCGGGCAGATGGTCAAGTCTTTTGAAGACGCACTTTATGCTCTGGAAGTGGGCGAAGTTAGTGAGATTGTGGAGTCTGAATATGGCCTGCATCTGATCAAGCTGGAAGAGGTGCAAAGTGAGCCGGTCGCGTCCCTGGAAGAAAAGAGAGCCGAACTGGAAAAAATATTCAGACAGAACATAGTCAGCAACATGTTCTATGAGCAGAGCGAGATCATGGCAGCTACGGCTTACGAAAACCCTGAATCCTTGCAGCCTGTAGTCGATGCGCTGGATGTTCAGCCTAAAATCAGTGAATATTTTACCCGCGAAAGTGGTACCGGTATCGCGTCTCATGAAGAGGTTCGCGCGGCGGCTTTTTCCAAACTGGTGCTGGATGATAAATCGAACAGTGACGTAATAGAAATCTCGCCAGAGCATATTGTAGTGCTGCGGGTGATGGATCGTGAGCCATCAAGTCTGTTACCACTGTCGAGCGTGCGCTCTGCCATTGAACGTAATGTTCGCCTGAGAAAGGCGCATGAAAAAACACTGGCTGCGGCGGGCCAAGCCAAAGCTAGGGTTAATGCCGGTGAGGTGACAGTTAAGGACGTCGTCGTTCAGGGCATTACACTGGCAACCTCAGAGATGTTGACACGTGACGACACCGAAAAAGCAGATGCCGCAGTGTTGGAAGCAGCGTTCAATATGGCTGCGCCTGAAGCCGGTAAGGTGGTCGCCA